>DASWOZ010000097.1:0-11252 GCA_036398535.1 Mucilaginibacter sp.
AGGTAATAATATGGCAACAATGACCATACAGGTAAACAATATAGGTGATGTTATTACTTACTCGGTCAACATGATTACCGGTGCAACAACCAAGATCTAATTTTTAGTAGTCTAAACAAAAAGAGCCATGCTAAATGCATGGCTCTTTTTGTTTAGACTGTTTTTTGGAGGATACCGGCCTATCTATCCGGCCCATCCTTCTCTATCCAGGCTTCTAAATTGTATAGCTTCTGCTAAATGCTCTATTTGAATGTCCTCGCTCCCCGCAAGATCAGCAATAGTGCGCGACACTTTCAGGATACGGTCATAAGCACGTGCAGATAGTCCGAGCTTCTCCATCGCTTTTTTAAGTAAAGTTTGCCCTGCGGTGCTGATCTTACATAAATCGCGCACCATTTGTGGGCTCATTTGTGCATTAGCATGCAGATCAGGCTTGGCACCGAAACGCGCTATTTGTATTTCGCGTGCTTTAATTACCCGTTCCCTAATGAGCTCGCTCTTTTCTGCCAGTCTATCTGATGCCAGCTCATTAAAGTTTACGGGGGTTACTTCTACGTGCAGATCAATACGGTCCAGTAATGGCCCGGAAATCTTACTCAGATATTTTTGCACCATTCCCGGAGGGCAAATGCATTCCTTTTCCGGATGATTATAATAACCGCAAGGACAGGGATTCATACTGGCTACTAACATAAAGCTGCTTGGGTAGTCAACCGTAAATTTAGCGCGAGATATAGTTACCCGCCGTTCTTCCAGCGGCTGCCGCATTACTTCTAATGCCGAGCGTTTAAACTCGGGCAACTCGTCCAGAAACAATACGCCATTATGAGCCAATGAAATTTCGCCCGGCTGTGGATTGCCGCCTCCGCCAACCAGCGCAACATCGCTAATAGTATGGTGCGGCGACCGGAACGGACGGATAGTTACCAAGGCATCGGCAGCAGATAGCTTGCCGGCAACTGAATGTATTTTGGTAGTTTCTAAAGATTCATTTAAACTTAACGGCGGTAAAATTGAGGGTAACCTACGGGCAAGCATCGTTTTACCCGCCCCCGGCGGACCAATTAAGATCACATTATGTCCACCTGCTGCTGCAATCTCTAATGCACGTTTGATGTTTTCCTGCCCCTTAACTTCACTAAAGTCGCTGTCATAATTACAAAGGCTATCATAAAACTCTTCCCGTGTATTTACAATTTCCCGGGGAAGCTCCAGGTCGCCATTAAAAAATGCAGCCACGTCCTTTATGCTTTCTACTCCATAAACTTCCAGGTCATTCACAATGGCTGCTTCACGGGCATTTTGTTTGGGGAGTATAAAGCCTTTAAAGCCATCCTTGCGTGCCTGAATGGCAATAGGCAACGCGCCTTTGATGGGTTGTAATCCGCCATCCAGCGAGAGTTCACCCATAATCAGGTATTTATCCAAATTCCCGGATTCCATTTGGCCGGATGCCGCCAATACTGCAGTAGCGATGGTTAGATCATAAGACGACCCTTCTTTTTTAATATCCGCCGGAGCCATATTAACCACAACTTGCTGGCGCGGCATCCTAAACCCGCAATTTTTCAAAGCCGATTCTATCCGGAAATAACTTTCTTTAACCGCTATATCGGGCAGGCCCACAATAAAGTATTTGGTACCCGCAGCAATATTTACCTCGACAGTAATCGTAATTGCCTCAATTCCGTAAACGGCACTGCCAAAAGTTTTAACTAACACGATGATAAAGTTTAATAGCGTAAGTTATAGAATTAATTGATGGGTAAAAAGCTTTATTAAAATAAGCAGTTATGTATAGCCGTGTAGATTATATTTTTAAATATGATGTTAAGTCTTTTTAGATTATTAAATTAGCCTGCCCAAACTGAATTATGTTATTGATCATTTTAAACGCGGTGTTTTGCCTGGCGTTCATCGCATTTGCTTATTTAAACTTGAATGATGTTGATCCCTGGCTTTGGGTACCCATTTATTTAAGCGCGGCTATTTGCTGCGGCTTGGTGGTTTTTGGCCTGTACTATCCAACGACTTATTTGTTACTGATCGCGTTTTACCTGATTTACGCGGCTATTCTCTTCTTTGGAGAGGACGGTGTATTTGACTGGATAGTAAAATATAAACGGCCAAGTATTGTTGAAACCATGCAGGCTGATAAACCTTATATTGAAAAAACACGTGAGTTTTTTGGCCTATTGATCATAACGGGAGCTTTACTGATCAATTATTTTGCTGCCTGAGCATCATCCACTATTGTAAATGATGCCAATAGGTTTACATCCGGGTCGGCAATAAAAGAGGCGGGTTTTACCGGTACAGGGAACTGAACAGCGGTAACTTTATTCAGGATCTTAATTGTGTGTTTTTGCCCGTCGATTGAAAGCTCTAACGGTATTTCATATAAGCCGTTTTGCTTTTGTTCAATCATAACATCTACTACACCTTTTTCCGTGTCATATTTCCAATTGATATTCAACTGCGGGTGGCCAGCGGTTAAAAGCCATTGTTTAAAAAATAATTGCAGGCTTTGCCCAGCGGCTTGCTCCATTACGTTTTTAAAATCATCTGTATTAGCATTACTACCGTCATATTTAGCAAAGTAGCTGCGTATGCCTTTCCAAAAAGCAGCATCGCCAATTTTTCTTCGCAGCATGTGCAATACCCAGCTTCCTTTTTCATAACTATTGGCATTTAGCAACACCATGTAATTACTTTTAACGCCGGTATCAACAACGGGTGTCAACCGGGATCTTTCAAATGCCAGTACTTTGCGCCGGTCTTTTATCAGGCGTTTATTTAACGTATCTATTCCATACTTACTTTCCAGATAGTAATTAGTCATGTAGGTAGCAAAGCCTTCACTTAGCCACAAGTTTTGCCAGCTTTTTTCGCTGGCGGCGTCGCCAAACCATTGATGGGCAATTTCGTGCGCCATTAATTCTTCTATCGCTTTACTGCTTACTGAGTTTTCAAAATAGAATATAGCCCCTGCATTTTCCATTCCGCCAAATATGGTTTTTGATTGCACGTTGGCCAGCTTTTTATAGGCATACGGACCAAAACTCTTTATATAAAAAGGTAATATCTCTTTAGCTACGGCATAGCTTTTAAAGCCCATTTCTTTATTCTCCGGGAATACATAAGTATAAACAGGTATGCCATCGGGCTCACCAACTTTATCGATAGCAAATTCAGCAACGCCGATTACCATTACCTTAGGCGGTAATTGGGCGGATTCTCTCCAATGGGTTAGTTTTTGATTATTAGGGAGTAACTTTTCTTCAACCTTTAAGCCATTGGCCACTACCTGATAATGCGCCGGGGCGGTAACTATAAAGTCAAGCGATGCCTTATCGGCAGGGTCATCCACACAGGGTAGCCAGTTATGCGCGCGGTTGGGCCAATTGTCACCAAAAAATGTGCGATGGCCAAACTTATTAGTAGAAATGATCAATCCATCCGCTGGTATACCCGAATAGCTAATGGTAAAATTTTGTATAGTTTTAACCTTGGCGGATGCATATATATTTACCGCATCGCTATCCTGCACAAAACGCACGTTTTTACCGTTCGCTTTAACGGCTGATACCAGCATGCCCTTCTCCTTGTTTTTCTTAACCAGGTTTAAAGAGAAGCCGCTTACGTTTTTTAGAAACTTAACAGTAACAGTAGCCTCGCCTTTAATATTGTTATTATCGTCGTTTAGCTGAATAGCGTAGCTATAATGCTGCACATCAATAGCAGAGCCGGGAACCTGAGCTTGAACAGAAATGCAAAAAATAAAAAATGCAAGAAAACTATATAGGTGTGTTTTTAACATGGTCGTTTCTACTATCTCTTAAAGAAAGATACAAATATTAGCAGGTATTGGTGGCTTTTATTAGAGATTTTAAATTGGTTTGAATATGACAATTGAAATAACCGCGCCAATTACTAAGGAAAAAGTGCAGGAAGCCATTAATCAGCTTTCTAAAGAAACGCCTAAGAAAAACTTGCGCAAACATTTTGGCAAATTCAAAAGAAACATTGAAGGACTTGACTATCAAAAGCAAGTAAGAAATGAATGGATTTAGTTTTGTTGCCGATACTACTTTTTTAATTGATATACATGAGGGCAACCAAAAGGTTGAGCCATTTTTGGATGGCTCGGTTATTGTTTCAGTAATCTCAGAGATTGAATTATTGGGATAGTAGAAACTCCAGTCGGAGGAAAAAGACATGCTTAGGGCTCTTTTAGATGACTGCATTATTTTTGAACTCACTGCTGAAATAAGAAAACTTGCAATAGAAATCAGGCAACAGACCAAAATTAAAACGCCGGATGCCATAATTGCTGCGACATCCCAATATCTTAAATTACCTCTTATCACATCTGACAAAGGGTTTAAAAATATAGCAGGTATCGAATTGATCGTTATATAATTTTTCTACATTTTAGGCATGCGTTTCATCATGCTGGCCATAGCTGCAGGGTTACTCATTTGTTTCATCACCTTGCGCATATCATCAAACTGTTTAATCAGGCGGTTCACTTCTTCCATTTTTGTGCCCGAGCCTTTGGCAATACGGTTACGACGGCTTTGATTAATGCTATCCGGGTTTTCTTTTTCAAATGGGGTCATGGATTGTATAATGGCTTCTATCCCTTTAAATGCATCGTCACTTACTTCCACATTCTTCATCATTTTACCCACGCCTGGTATCATGCCCATCAGATCTTTCATGTTGCCCATCTTTTTGATCTGCTGTATCTGACTATAAAAATCGTTAAAATCAAATTTATTTTTGCGGATCTTCTTTTGCAGCTCGGCTGCTTCTTTTTCATCAAACTGCTGTTGCGCGCGCTCTACTAACGACACGACATCACCCATTCCCAAAATACGGGATGCCATACGATCTGGGTGGAAAACGTCAAGCGCCTCCATCTTTTCGCCGGTACCAATAAATTTGATAGGCTTATTAACCACAGATTTAATAGAAAGAGCCGCACCACCACGGGTATCGCCATCCAGCTTGGTTAATACCACACCTGTAAAATCGAGGCGCTCATTAAATACTTTTGCTGTATTTACCGCATCCTGGCCAGTCATCGCATCCACCACAAATAAAATTTCGTGGGGGTTTACGGCTGCTTTTACCTGTTCAATCTCCACCATCATGGCTTCGTCAATGGCTAAACGGCCCGCGGTATCAATAATTACTACGTTGTTTCCATTTTGTTTAGCTAGCGCGATACCTTCTCGTGCAATGGCAACCGGATCTTTTGATTCGCGGTTTGCATAAACCGGAATGCCTATCTGCTCGCCCAATACCTGCAACTGGTCAATAGCCGCCGGGCGGTAAATATCATCTGCCACCAATAGCGGCTTTTTATTTTTTTGTGTTTTTAAAAAGTTAGCCAGCTTACCGGTAAAGGTGGTTTTACCCGCCCCGTTTAGTCCGGCTATAAGAATGATTGTTGGCGAGGTTTTTAAATCTATCTCTGCAGTACTGCCACCCATCAATTGGGTAAGCTCATCATTCATGATCTTAGTCAGTAACTGACCCGGCGAAACGGTTGTTAATACGTTTGCACCTATCGCCTTTTGCCTTACATCGTCTGTAAAGGCTTTCGCTGTTTTATAGTTAACGTCGGCATCCAGCAGGGCCTTGCGGATCTCCTTCATGGTTTCGGCCACGTTTATTTCTGTAATGGTACCCTGTCCCTTCAGGACTTTAAATGCCCTATCGAGTTTATCTGAAAGATTTTCAAACATTATTTATTCTTTTATTTAAAGGATACAAAGTTATGATTTTGGCCGGTTAATTACGGGAAATTATATATAACTCCCAATGCTAAACCTTCTGTGCCTTGTGGTTGACCTGATGTAGTTTTATCATACAAAAATGTACCGTTCATGCTAACATTTATCAGGCGGTTCACTTTAGCAACCAATGTAGCGTCTACACGATGCGTAACATAGGCAAGTGATCTGCCATAAGGAATGAACAATGCATAACGGGCGTTGATATGCAGGTTTTTCATTAAATCTTTATCAATAGTGGCCACTATTTGCGATGCCAGGTCATTACGAAATGTTTTTCCTGGTGTTACACCATAATTGCCCACAATGTTGTGGTAAATAGTAGTGTCCGTAACAAATGTTTGCCGGGCTGTGGCGGCACCAAAACGCAGGTCAAAATATTTGTTGGGCTTATACTCCAAACCCAATGATTGTGTTAAATAACCGGGCGCCATAAAATTAGAGATCAGCAGGTCTGGGGTTGTTACCCCATCGCCATATTGATAACCCTTATCAAACTGTGATTCAAATGTTAATGAGCCAAAAAATGACCAGTGTTTTGAGATTTGCGAAGCCAGCTTGTTATCAAAAAAAATACGGTCGTTTGTTTTACGTGAGCCCTGTCCTTTATTTTTTGATATACAGTATAGTAAATTTAACTCTGTGGTATAGTCAAATGGTGTTTTGTTATATTCTGCTTTAAAATCAAAGTTTGAGCCCAATGCCATGGCACTTACACCACCGGCGCTGTAATTGCCTGTAAAAGCCGATTGGTTAAAATTTAATGCCAGGGTAATGGCTTTGTGCCAATAGCTAACCTTATAATCCAGCATGGTAACCGGAATAAATTCCGGCTGAATTTGAATAGGCCTTGCAATAACGGGCAAAGCGTTTTTGCGTGGGTCAATCCGATATTTGTTGAGCTGGGCGGTATCGATTTTGGTGCTATCTTTTTTAAGCGAATCGGCTTTTTGCGCTTTAGCCGACAAGCCCCAAAATAAACTAATAAACAGACACAATCTGGCTACTGCTTTATACATGCACAAATTAAAGAAAAAATAATTTTTAATTTATATACAAAACGTATTACTACTTATTTACGGTAGGCAAAGGCGCCAGCGTATAGGCCTTAGGGTTACGCAAATATCTTTTTAAGTTGTTTTTTATGGATGTTATAAACTCATAGTCGGTAGCATTTAACACAAAGTAATAGCCGGGCCGGTATTTCTGCATAAAATCTATTAGTTTTTTATCCTTTAAACCGGTAACACGGCCAACTAACGAGCTGTTAAACCGATAGTCTATCACATCCTGTTTATAGTCACGGTCAATCACCTTACGAAGCTTCGCGGCGTTACGCCCGCTGCGACTAAGGGCATTATATAAACCATCAATACTCAATCCGGCTCCTCCGGATGATGGCAGGCTCAACAAATCGCGGTTAGCTAATGATCCATATGCTTTACTATATTCTTTCCTGGTAGCAGCCAACTTCTTTTCGGGCGAGAGTGCCGTATCCCTGATGGTTACCTCCCTTAGTTGTATGGAAGACCTGGACATATAAACAGCAATAGGTATATGATTTTCAACCCGTATGGTATCATTCAGATAATCCTGTTTGCTAAAAACCAAGAGATCGCCAGGCTCTGCATCTATCTGGAAAACACCATTTAAATTATCATAAACAGATTGGCCGCTGCTAAGGTTAAGCACATTGATCTTAGCTATCCTGCCTTTATTCTCTTTATCAACAACAATACCCGCAATTGATTTTTCCTGTGAAAAACATTTAACTGACAGGGCAAGAAAAAACAGTATAAGCCAAAATTTCATTATCGTATTTAAACTAAGCCGCTGCGTTAGTTTTATCATATTAATTATCAACTATTAATGCTATTTGGCTGTAACCAGTTTTTGGCCAATTTTTAAACTATTATCGGCCATGTTATTCAAAGCCTTCAATTCATCAACCGTTAGTCCAAAACGCTTGGATATGTTATATAGTGTATCGCCCTGTTGCACCGTGTATAATTTATTAACCGGGGTGCTTTGAATCAACGAGTCTTTAATCGCTTTACCTATATTTTGATTGATCTGTGTAAGTACCCGATCCTCGCGCTTTATTTTTTGCAGCTCTCCTTCCGGACGATCGTATTGGTCAAGGTTATATTTTTGTATTACGCCGATTATTAATTGCGGGTAATTGGGATTAGTAGCATAACCCGCGGCTTTTAAACCGTATGCCCAGCCTTTATAATCGTTTTTGTCCAGCTCAAACAAAGCAGCATAACGTTTTTTCTTCAAAAATTCAGAATGATCGCGATAGGAGTCTTCAGGATGATCATATACGCGGAAACAATCATTTTTATTATCGTCGTCTTTATAATAGCTCTTTCCTTTCCAATCGGTCGTGCATTTAATACCGAAATGATTATTGGCTATTTTGGCCAGATCACCATTGCCGTTACCCGACTCGAACAGGCCCTGAGCCAGCGTAATACTTGCCGGAATACCATAAAGATTCATTTCCTGTATCGCAATGGCTTTAAAACGATCAATATATTGCTGGGTAGTAAAAGGCGTAAATGCTGATATGGCGTCTTTATTAGCTTTTTGGATGCGTTTATTGTTTTCGCTTGCCTGGCTATTGCTTACAGATGGCACACCTATTGTTTTTTTACGGGCAGAACAAGACGCTAAAAAAATGAGTGCTAATAATAAAAAGGCGATATTCCGCTTTAGGATCAAACCGGCGCATTGGGCATTAATCATAAATCAAAAATACATTTTAAAACGTATTATTGGTTGTTTTGCGCCAATTGTTCAGGCTTTTCGGGAGTTCCATCCAAATCATTCAGGTTGTATTTATGAATTATACCTAAAACCTGCGACGCCCATTTACGGCTGCTGGCATAACCACTGCGCTGAATACCCTTTACCCATTTTTCATAATCATACTGGGTAAGTTCTGCTGCCAGGTGGCTAAACTGTTTGCGCTCGGTCATAATACGGGCAAAGTCCTCAAAAGACTCGAGTATAGAATCGTACTTTTTATAGGACGACCGCACCTTTTTGTTATGCTTATAAAACACCGAAGTCCCGCCGCCTTTTACACCAAATTGGTTGTTTAAATTTTGCGCAACGGTACTATTTCCGTTACCAGACTCATGCATGGCTATACCTAAAATAATACTTGCGGGTATTCCCGTGTCGTGCATAATGCTTATGGCATTATCTTTGAACTGATCTATATAAGATTCTGAGGTGTTCTTTTGCGCGAAACAAGCAAAAGAGAATGTTAACAGGGTTGTAATCAGTAAGGTTTTTTTCATAATTATTTTTTTCTGATGATCAGCAGGCCATCACGAACAGGAAGAATTAGTTTTTCAACCTTCGTGTTAACGGCTATCTGTTCATTTAGTTTGCGAAAACTTTCGGTATCGGCATCTTTTTCTTTGCCATATACCTTCCCTTTCCACAAAACATTGTCAATTATTATTATCCCTCCGGATCTGACTTGGTCAAATATTAAATCAAAGTAAAGTAAATTATTCTTTTTATCCGCATCAATAAACACTAAATCGAATATGGTGTCCTTAAAATCAGCCATTACATCCACAGCTGGGCCAAAATGAAGCCTGATCTTTTTTTCCACATCTGTTAGTTTAAAATGTGAAATGAGCCGGTCTTCCATTTCGCGGTTAACTTCAATGGTATGGATTATTCCATCTTCTGTTAACCCTTCGGCCAGGCAAATGGTAGCATAGCCGGTAAATGTGCCTATCTCCAATATCAACTTTGGCTGCAGCATTTTGCTCAACATGCTCAGCACACGCCCCTGGTAATGGCCCGAAAGCATATTGGGTTTTAATACCTTGCTGTAAGTTTCCCGGTTAATGAATTTTAAAGCATCCGGCTCGGGTTCGCAATGGCTGTCTAAGTACTCCTGAAGATCCTCTGGTAGAATTTCCATTTGGCAAAAGTAAGGATTTTTGTCTGAACCATGGTTCAGAAACTCTTCCCCATCCACGACTGCAGTAAAATCACCGCCGAAATTGTATCTACCAACTCTTTATTCTGCCGGTGCTTTTTGTTCATGCCGCTTTGCGCGATAGTAGCCGATGCCATTTTTGAAGTAAAGCGCTCGTCCAGCATTTCAATAGGAATATCCGGGAAGGTTTTTTTGAGCAGATTAACAAATCCTTTAACATGCATAGCCGATTGCGATGGCGTATTATCCATTTGCTTAGGCTCACCTACAATAAATCGTTCCACCTGTTCGGTAAGCATATATTTTTTTAAATAGTCGATAATTTGCAAAGGATGAATGGTATCCAGCCCAGTTGCAATGATCTGCAACGGATCGGTTACGGCAATGCCAATCCGCTTGGTTCCATAATCAAAGGCCATTATTCTCATAGATTTGAGTATTGAGATTTGAGTATTGAAACTGGCCTGTTCATTTAGCAAATATAGTTATTCGTACTAATCGTCTTTTGTATACTGTTTGATATACCTGTTCTCTTTTTGTGAAAAATATTAATCCTTTTTTTGTGAAAAAATGCTGTCTCACATCTCAATACTCAAATCTTACATCTATTCTTCAAATCTAATTACTATTTTGCACCAAATGCAGTTTAATCAGATAGTAGGACAAGCGGCCATTAAGCAGCGCTTAATTAATTCGGTGAAAGAGAACCGGGTTAGCCATGCGCAGCTATTTTTAGGGCCGGAGGGGTCGGGTAACCTGGCATTAGCCGTGGCGTATGCACAGTTTTTGTCGTGCGAGGATAAACAGACGGATGATTCGTGTGGGGTTTGTTCATCGTGCCGCAAATACCAAAAGTTGATGCATCCTGATCTGCATTTTTCTTACCCGTTTTTCGCCAAACATAAGGATGATAACGCGCTTACTTTTATTGAACAATGGCGCGAGGCTTTTTTAGCCAATCCATATTTGAACCTGGATATTTGGCGCGACTATTTAGATGCCGAAAATAAACAGGCCAATATTAATATTGCCGAGTGCCACCAGATCATTAAAAAACTAAGCTTTAAACCATTTGAATCGGCTTATAAAATTCTAATCCTTTGGCTCCCCGAATATTTGGATAAGGAAGGCAACGCGCTGCTAAAAATTATTGAAGAACCACAGCCAAACACACTATTTTTACTGGTAGCACAAAACCAGGATCAGATATTAAACACCATTCTATCACGTACACAACTGATTAAAATACCAGCATTAACGTATGATGAAATAAAAGATCATCTGATTACCCAGCACAATCAAACAGATCACTCCGCATCTGAAATTGCCTATTTAAGCAACGGCAATCTAACTGAAGCATTGGCAATGTTGGGGCAAGACAATAAAAGCTATCATGGCCTGTTTGTACAATGGCTGCGCTATTGCTTCGCTAATAAGGGTATTGAACTGGTTGGCTTTGTGGATCAGCTGGCAAAAAT
>DASWOZ010000098.1:0-2228 GCA_036398535.1 Mucilaginibacter sp.
AAAGATCGCCGGAGTAAACTAATTTCTTTAACGCCCAAGGCTATGGCACTTGCGGAAAACCTGAGCAATCAAATGGAAGTATTTACAGAGATGATGGGGAAACACCTAACCTGGCAAGAAAGGCATAACTGTATAAGGGCGCTAAAATTGGTGAATGAAAACTTTAATGAAGCGGTTTTTGAAAACGATTTCATTGAAAATAGTCCAATAACTGAACCATTGGTAACGGTGGTTTAAGAAACTGATATTGGTTTGATAATGGCAAATAATCGTTTGAAAATTAATGACTTAGTAATTTTGTAGCAAATTATTATTTGTGAATAAATTATTACTACTGTTACTTTTATCATTCATACAACTTAAGGCAATTGCACAAAATCCGGGTAAAATTGCCGGAAAAATTGTTGATGAAAAATCAAATGAATTATTAATTGGCGCTACAATCAGCATACAGGGAACAACCAAGGCCACTGCCGCTAACGTTGATGGGCGGTATGTATTGGCCGGTTTAAACCCGGGTAAATATGTAATTATTGTAAAGTATATTGGATATCAAACCAAATTAATTTCTGAGGTTGAAGTTAAAGCCGGCACTGTTACTGATTTAGATATATTATTATCAGATGCCGGCAAAACTTCTCTTAAAGAGGTGGTGGTTACTTCTTCTTTTCGCCAGGCATCGGCCGCGTCATTATACGCGGTGCAAAAAAACAACGCCGCTATATCTGATGGTATCTCGTCTGATATGATTAAAAGATCGCCGGATAAAAACACCAGTGATGTTTTAAAACGGGTAAGCGGCGCAACGGTACAGGATAATAAATTTGTAATAGTAAGAGGGCTGAGCGATCGTTATAATACCGCTGCCCTTGACGGTACATCCCTACCAAGTACAGAGCCAAACAGAAAAGCCTTTTCATTTGATATAGTACCGGCTAATTTGGTAGAAACCATTGTTATTAATAAAACCGCTACCCCTAATTTACCGGGAGATTTTGCAGGAGGCGCTGTACAAATAACCACAAAGGACATTCCGGATGAGAACTTTTTTACTGTAAGCGCCGGATTAGGTTATAATACCAATACCACGTTTAAAAACTTTCAAAGCGGTTACCGCAATTTTTCAGATTATTTTGGCTTTGATAATGGGTCAAGAAAACTGCCTTCAAATTTCCCTTCAACCAGCCAGATCACCTCCTCATTGCTCACGTCAAAGCAAAGCATAGCGGCATTGGCATCGTTAAATCCTAATTTTAATGTTTATAATTTCACAGCGGCACCTAATCAAAACTACCAGCTTTCTTTAGGGCATGTAAAAGATATGGGTAAAAATGGCAACCGGTTTGGGGCTATATTCTCACTTACTTATCGTAACACCTTACAAACCATTCCTGACCTGGCCATTAATTATTATGAGTTTAAATTTAATGATACCAAATACAAATTCTCAACCAATGTGGGCGCTTTAGCCAACTTTGCCTATACCTATGGTAAAAATAAAATCACGTTTAAAAATATTTATAACCGTGCTTTTGATGATCAATATCTTTTTAGATCAGGCTATAACAATCAAACCGGAAATGCTGACAACCACTTTACCGCTTTTGACCTGATTGAAAAAAGCCTTTATAAAGCAACCCTACAAGGCGAGCATGGGTTGGATGATAATAATTCAAAACTTACCTGGACAGGCAGCTACAGCAATATTACCAATAACCAACCCGATCAGCGTAAAACCAACTACGCCCTGATAAATGGGGTTTACGTTGCCGATAATACTTCTGTAGGTAAACAAAATGCCCGGTTCTTTTCCTTTTTAAATGAAAACATATTTACGGGCCAGGTAGATTATAGCTTACCCGTAAGTGTTTTTAAACAAAAAGCGACCTTTAAAACAGGTATCACCTCCCAATACCGCGACAGATCATTTACGCCAAGGTTTATAGGGCCGCAATTAAAAACAAATGTACCCGATGCCGATGCGATACGGCAGCTTCCTTTAAATCAAATATTCAGCCGTTCTATTATCAATGCCGGGTATTATGATTTAAATGAAGTTACAACTAATAAAGACCTGTACACAGCCAATACCTTAACCAACGCGGCCTACGCAATGCTTGATAATAAGTTTGGAGAAAAATTAAGGTTAGTATGGGGATTGCGGGTAGAAAAATTTGACCTGCATTTAAACGACAATGACCCAACTACTGCCGAAACTAAGCTGGACA
>DASWOZ010000099.1:0-3320 GCA_036398535.1 Mucilaginibacter sp.
AAGTGATCATCATTATATCCGTAACTTTCTTTTTTATCATATTGCGCTTTACGGTAACGCTGTTTAATTTTATTTCAAACCCTAAACTACACCGGGTGGCACGGCAATACCAGGATCTGGTTTCTATTTTAATTCCTGCGAGAGATGAGCAGGATAATATTTTAAAACTGCTGCGATCTATACATGAGCAGGATTATCCAAATTACGAGGTGATTATACTGGATGACGGCTCATCAGACCATACCTATAAAATTTGCGCGGACTTTGCCTCCACCCACTCCCATTTTAAAGTAATTAAAGGCAATGAACTTCCTGATGACTGGCTGGGGAAAAACTATGCTTGCTACCAATTGGCTCAACAAGCCAAAGGTGAGTTCTTTTTGTTTTTAGATGCAGATGAAAAAGTAAAGCCAGGCTTAATAAACAGCGCTGTACACCGGATGTATTTACGGAAACTTAGTTTGCTAAGTTTATTTGCCAACCAGGAAATGCGCACTACCGGCGAAAGAACCGTAGTACCCTTAATGCATTATATATTGCTTAACCTATTGCCTGTTCAACTGGTTTATATCATTAAAAACCAATCGGTAGCTGCGGCAAGCGGGCAGTTTATGCTGTTTGAAGCTGCTGCCTATCGTCAAAATCAATGGCACGAGCAGGTTAAAGATGAAGTGGTAGAAGATATAGCCATTATGAAACAGGTAAAGGCAGCGTCATATAACGGGGAAGCTTTACTGGCAAATGGCATGGTAACCTGCCGTATGTATAAAGATTATAAAACCGCCATAAACGGATTCAGTAAAAACTTTTTGGCGGCATTTAATTACAGTGTTTTGGGGTTCTTAATTTATATTCTGTTAGTTATTGGCGGCCCAATGATGATTATGATTACACTTGATTTCCATTTGATATTTTTTATGGCAGGGTTAATCATCCTTACCCGCTTTATGATCTCACTTTCGGCACAACAAAATCCCTGGATAAATATCATCCTTCATCCTGTACAAATGTTTAACCTTACGCTTATCGCTTTCTTAGCTATACAAAAGCATCTTACCCACACCAATGTATGGAAAGGCCGCAGGATATAGCTATTCTGTCATCAAACACAACCCGCACGCGTAGCGCGGTAGTGGTTATTATTTTGTTTCATTTGGTTGGACTTGCCGGTTTTTTTGCACCTGGACTAAGGCCTTTGTTCCTGCAAATTGTGCCGTATCATTTATTACTGATGTTGCTGGTCATTATTTTTAGCCATCAACCGGTTAATACCCGCTTTATGGCTTTTATGTTGCTGATATGGGTATTGGGTTTTATTGCCGAATGGATAGGGATACATACAGCATGGTTATTTGGCAGTTACACATATGGGAAAGTATTAGGAATAAAAGTCAGCGGCGTCCCGCTAATGATAGGTGTAAACTGGCTTTTATTGATCTATAGCACCGGCGTTTTAATGCAAAGAACCCGAATAAAAAAGAGCTGGATACGTGTTACAGCCGGAGCATTAATATTGGTTTTGTTAGATAGGCTGATAGAGCCTGTTGCCATTCGTTTCAATTACTGGCAATGGGCCAATAATATGATCCCGGTTAAAAATTACGTTTGCTGGTTTATTGTAAGCGGATTACTATTGTTTGTATTTGAATGCTTTCAGTTTAAAAAGCAAAGTATGGTGGGGACAGTGTTACTGGTCGCTCAATTTATATTTTTCGCTGTATTGATCTTTTTGCCGTAAATTTGTACTGCAATGGGTAATTATAAGTTACAGGTTACTATCGATAAAGATTCGGGGTTTTGCTTTGGAGTAGTGTATGCTATTGATATGGCCGAAGAAATACTGGCCGAAGATGGCTACCTGTATTGCCTGGGCGATATTGTGCATAATGATGAAGAAGTAGAACGCCTAAAAGCTAAGGGCTTACGCATTATTGAGCATGATGCCTTAAAAAACCTGACCAATGAAAAAGTACTTATCCGCGCGCATGGCGAGGCCCCTGATACTTACAGAACAGCATTAGAAAATAATATTACGCTAATAGACGCCTCCTGCCCTGTGGTATTAAAACTGCAAAACCGCATCAAAAATTCGTTTGACGCTAACGAAAAGATATTAATTTTTGGCAAACATGGCCATGCCGAGGTTATTGGCCTGCAGGGACAAACCAATAATGAAGCCCTGGTATTTCAGGATATTGCCGAGTTGGACAATGTAGAATTACCGCATCATATCACCCTTTACAGCCAAACCACCAAAAGCATGGAGAAATTCTACAATGTGAAGGATGAGTTAATAGCCAGGGGATATGATTTAAAAGCGAATGATACCATTTGCCGCCAGGTGTCTAACCGTGATAAGGACTTGCCGGCGTTTGCACGCAAGTTTGATAAGGTTGTATTTGTATCGGGTATTAAATCATCCAACGGGAAGGTGTTGTTTGAGGTTTGCCGTAAACATAACCCCAATACTTATTTTGTTTCTTCTATCAGCGAACTTAAAGAATCCATGTTTACTCCTGGTGATACAGTGGGCATAGCCGGAGCTACGTCTACCCCAATGTGGCTGATGGAAGAAGTAAAAGCCGAACTGGAAAAATATTAACAGCACGTTATTTGCTGTAAGCTATTCATGCCCAAAAATCAATCTATTATTGGCCTTTTTATCGCGCTGTTTGTTTTAGGCTGCTGGTTTGTATCAATTATTTTATTGATGCAATGGACTGTTAATTTTTCAAACCCGCTAACTTACCTGTTTGTGCTACTGCAAATGCACCTGTATACTGGTTTGTTCATTACCGCGCATGATGCGATGCATGGTACGGTTTCATCTAACCGTTTTATAAATAATACCGTTGGTTATACCTGTACCTTTCTGTATGCTTTATTCTGGTATCCTAAGCTATATGCCAAACATCACCAGCATCATAGCCATGTACATACAGAAAGCGATCCCGATTTTCATGAAGGTAGTTTCCTGCATTGGTATTTCAACTTTATCAGGAATTATCTTTCTATATGGCAGGTTGTGGCTATGGCCATTTTGTTTAATGTATTAAAGTTATGGATACCACAAGCAAATTTGCTATTGTTTTGGGTAGCACCCTCCTTGTTAAGTACGCTGCAATTATTTTACTTTGGTACCTATCAACCGCATAAAGGTGAGCATGCTAATAAGCACCAGTCCCGCAGCCAATCCAAAAATCATTTGGCGGCTTTCTTTTCCTGCTATTTTTTTGGTTACCATTATGAACATCATGACGCACCGGGTGTACCGTGGTGGAAGTTGTGGCGCAGCGTGTAATTATTAAAAGATATGTCAT
>DASWOZ010000100.1:0-2643 GCA_036398535.1 Mucilaginibacter sp.
AATTTCTTTAACTTATCCATAACATTTGTTTTTGTTTATTATAGTTATAACCTGAAAACAGCAAAATTGTTTGTTATTTGGATATACCACAAATAACTAATAACTTAGTTTGTATGAAATACATATTTTTCCTTCCGCTATTATTTTGCCTTTGTTTAACCGCTACGGCACAAGAACCAGTTAAAATTGACAATGTGTTATTGCTGGATTATTATCAGAGCCAGCGTTTCAACGAAGCTTATACTTATTTAACGACAACCTATCCTGAACCCGTAACAGATACCAAAGCTTTGGCTCAACTGGCTTATACTTCGCGGATGGCGGGTAAGCTGTCTGAGGCGGAAAATTATTATTTGCGGGTTTACGCTAAAGATTCAAGCAATATAGCTACGCTGTTTAGTTTAGGGAGTATCAACGTAAGCCGGGGCAATAACCTGAAGGCTGTTGTTTACTACAAAAAGATTTTATTACGCGACAGTACTAATTTTAATGTTTATAAACAGTTGGCCAGCCTTTCGCAAAATTTAATGGATACGGTAACCTATAGCAACTATCTGCAAAAGGCTAATATTCTAAACCCACAGGAACCGGATGTGGCCTTTGACCTGGGTACGTTGTATACTATTTTAAAAAAGTATGATCAGGCAGCATTGATATTAGACAAGGCTATTGAAGCCGATACCTCAAACCTGATGCTGTTAAAAGGCAAGGCACAGGTAAGTTTTATGCAGAAAAAATATCCTGAAACAATTGCCCTATGCCTGAAATTAGTGCAAGCGGGTGATAAACAATCAGCTATAATTAATTGGCTGGGCATGTCATACTTTAACCTTAAACAATACAAGTCATGTATTGATACCTACCAGCTAATGCCTATGGGTTTGCAAAGCGAGGCTGTATTTTATTATGTGGCTATGAGCTATAAGGGTTTAAAGGATGAACAAAACGCCATTCTTTATCTGCAGAAAACTATTAATGACGCGGTATCGCCAAATGTAAATGACTATTATAATGAAATTGCAGATTCGTATGAAAAACTGCACCAGCTCAAAAATTCGGCAGCGGCCTACCAAAAAAGCCTGCAGTTTAAAGAAAAACCACTCACCTACTACTTACTGGCCAGCTTATATGACGCGCAATTGAAGAATGAGAAAAGCGCGGTTAAGTATTATAAAAAGTTTCTGGCTTCAAAACCGGCGGAAAAAGATAAAATATATATTGATTATGCCAACACCCGTATAGCCGCTTTAAATCATTAACGTTGCATTAGCCGGGCAACGTATTTGCCGATAATATCAAATTCAAGATTAACTATCGAACCTTCGCGTACATTATGCAGGTTGGTGTGCTCAAAAGTATAAGGTATAATAGCTACCGAGAAACTGTTATCTTTTGAGTTAACTACCGTAAGGCTGATACCGTTTACACAAATTGAACCTTTTTCTACCGTTACATTACCTTGCGTGGTATCATATTTAAAAGTGTATTCCCAGCTACCATCCAGCTCTTTAAATTGGGTGCAGGTGGCGGTTTGGTCTACGTGGCCCTGTACGATATGACCGTCTAAACGGGCGTTCATTTGCATGCAGCGTTCCAGGTTTACGGGTTCATTAAGCTGCAGATGGCCAAGGCTGGTTTTGTTCAGCGTTTCTTCAATGGCCGTAACGGTATGCTTGCCATCGGCAACAGCCACTACGGTTAAACAAACGCCGTTATGCGCTACTGACTGATCAATCTTTAACTCATTACTGATAGCCGATTCGACCGTGATATGCAAGTTGCCCTGATCGTGACGCAAGTCGGTTATTTTGCCTAAAGTTTCTATTATTCCTGTAAACATATTTGTCCTACCTCAAAAGAGGGAATTTAAATGGAAAGCAAAACTAATTATATTACTTTTAGTTTTATAATAAAGCCTTATCATGCCTAAACAAAGCGCCGGAATATTACTGTACAGAAACAAAGCGACCCAAATAGAAGTGTTTTTAGTGCATCCCGGCGGGCCATTTTTTAAAAACAAGGACGATGGCGTGTGGTCAATACCTAAAGGGGAATTTTTAGAAAATGAAGACGCCCTGGCTGCCGCCAAACGTGAATTTTTAGAGGAAACCGGGCGAACCATTGATGGCGATTTTAAACCACTGCACCCAGTACAATTAAAAAGTGGCAAAATCATCCATGCCTGGGCGGTGAAGGGTGATATGGATGCCTCGTTAATTACCAGTAACCTGTTTGAAATGGAATGGCCGCCAAAATCGGGCAGACTGCAGGCTTTTCATGAAGTTGACCGCGCCAGCTGGTTCGCACCGGATATTGCTAAAATAAAGCTGAACCCGGCGCAGGTGAAATTGGTGGAGGAATTGGAGGATTTGATTTAACGTGGGTGGCTTGCCTGAGCATGGGCAGGCAAGCAAGCAATATTGGTTTTGCATATAAGATTATTCTCTCCCACTCAGAATGACAACCACTTTATTTTCCTATTTTTAGAATCCAGGGAATCTGACAGGATGACATACAAATCATGAATAGCTACGAGATTGCTTCGTTCCTCGCAATGACATATTGATTATGTACCGTTGATTATGTACATTCTGCAATTAAAACGCTTTCCTGTTCCTAACCCAATTACTGCCTTCACTCACT
>DASWOZ010000101.1:0-2652 GCA_036398535.1 Mucilaginibacter sp.
AATATTTAGTTTAAAAGTTTAACGATAGTGTGTAACAAATATAAAGTGTTATATGCGTATTTTGTTCTGATAAATGTCATTTGTTGGGTAGTTCATGGTTGATGGTTCATAGTTCATGGCTGGAGCCCTGATGCGGTAACAAAAAACAGTTTACTTGTACTGCAAACTACTTCCCCCTTTTCGACTTAAAGAAACTCCTTACCAGTTCTGCACATTCATTTTCGCGGATGCCGCCGGTTATTAATGTTTTAGGATGGGTGATCTTTTGATTTAATCTGCCAAAACCCAACCGGGCATCATAAGCCCCAAAAACAATACGGCTGATCTGGAACCAGTAGCTTGCCCCGGCACACATTACGCAGGGCTCCATGGTAACGTAAAGGGTACAGTCGCGCAGGTATTTTCCGCCTAAAAAGTTAGCGGCAGCAGTCAGTGCCTGCATTTCTGCATGGGCCGATACATCGTTCAGCCGCTCAGTAAGATTATGGCCCCGGCCAATAATGCGGCCCTTGCAAACCACTATAGCGCCTATTGGTATCTCGTCCTCTGCCAGCGCCATTTTAGCTTCCTGCAGGGCCTCGTTCATAAAGAAATCATCGGGCGATATGGTTGGCTCATCGCCAAAGCTAACGTACCTCATATCAGTTTACTGCCGTTTGGAACAGGCTTATCAATTGTAGTTAAAACTATGTCGCCATTAATATCGGCAAAACCGGTAACTAAAAATTCCGACATAAAATTGGCTATCTGTTTTTTAGGGAAATTAATTACCCCTGCAATCTGCCTGCCGGGCAACTCTTCCTTGCTGTAATGTTTGGTGATTTGTGCACTCGACCACTTTACGCCGAAAGGGCCAAAATCTACCATTATCTTATACGCTGGCTTCCGCGCTTCGGGGAAGTCTGCAACTTCCAGTATAGTTCCCGCACGCAGTTCTACTTTTTCAAAATCATGCCAGGTAATGGTTTCCATATTGCAAAGTTATAAACCTTGCCCAAACAGCGAAACCATCATGTAATAATCCGGGTTTGATAAGCGCTTTTTATTTTTAATTGTACGCCATCTTTTATGATTTTTAAACTAATTCATTTTTTTATATTAGAGGAATAAAATATTGGCACCAAAACATTTTTGATAAACAACTATTAACTATCCGGTAGTTTTGCTTTAATCTGGTAAAGCGGGCAGCCATCCAGAACACACATGATAAAAAAAACACTGCTTATTTCATTTTTTTGCTTTTGTGCTTCTGGCTCATTTGCATTGAAGGGTAATGTAAATGGATGTTACCGCACCAATATTTTAAGGAAAAACGCCTTAATGCCGGCCGATACCGTACCTTCTGCCGAAGTAATGCAAGTAGTGAAGACTGCCATAAATGCCATAAATAATTTTAATATACAGGCCGTAGCAGATTTATATACCCCAAATGCTGTAATTGCCGATGATGAGCCCCCATATTCATGGAATGGCCAAACTGCAGGCATTCAATGGATAAATGCCATTGAAAAGACTTGTAAAGACAATCATATCACAAAATTCAGGGGTTCAATAGAAGCAGCTACCGATTACCAGCAAACAACCGATAATGTGTATGTAGTTGTACCGGTAACATTCACCGGTCAGGAACGTGGCATCGGCGATATTTCAGTAAGAGGCGCGTTTACATTTGTATTGCGACTAGTTAATGATAAATGGATGATAAAAAGCCAGGCATGGATGCCGGAAAAAGGAATGCAATAAAAAGCTTACTTATAAAAGCAGAAAGGCCCGGAATTATCCGTGCCTTTCTGCTTTATTTTAATTATTAATTACTGATGATTAATAGTTAGATTCTTTAGAAGCTATAAGACCTGCTAAATGATTGTGATGAACGGTGGTAGAAAATGGTGATTTTGTATTGAACAAACCCATGCAGAATAAAAGGCCGCCCATTAATAACTCTGGCCAAAATACACCTTTTACTATACCCTGCGCACGAACTGAATCAAACGCAAAGCCATATAACCAAGGAGATACCATCAATATAAAACCCATAGCAACATCAAGCACACTGTGAATGGTCATGGGGAATTGTTTGATAAAGCCGATCTCATTCTTTGCGAATATGGCCATAATTAATTGCAGCCAGCCAATGTATATTGGTAAAAACAATGCCGCGCTCGATATATTGACCAGGTCAAATAACCATGGAGAAGCTATCATTGTTAACGCTAAAAGGAAGTTTAAAACTCCGTAAACTGTAGTCGGGATAAAGGGTTTCATATTCTATTATACTATTTTAATAGTTTTCTGTTTAACAATACCCATTGCAGGTATTTTGTTTCAAAGGTATAAATTTTGAAATTATCTGAAACGCCTTTCTGTATAATTATTCAGCTTTTTTACAATGCAGAGCCAATACTTATTTTTTTGATACAATTTTTGAAGCCACCAATGCAAAAATGCCCAACACTATGGCAAAAAGCACACCAAGCCCCAGCCCGGCCAGCGACATAGCCACCCGCGGATGTGTTGCAAATGATACAGGCATGCCCGCCGTCATTTTATCCAGCTGCGTATGATTTTCTGTATATTTTTGAAAAAACAACCCGTGCACAGCGGTTATCCATACACAGTTGATCAAACCGGTAAAAAGGCCGTGAAGGAAAT
>DASWOZ010000102.1:0-9698 GCA_036398535.1 Mucilaginibacter sp.
ATAATCGGATCTGATAGGAAAATTTCTTTGTCAGCAACTAAAAAGTCTCTTTCCAGTATTTTAAATCAGATTTTACCACCGTTAAATTTAACGTATGAGGTTGATAACAATTCCATTATTATAAAAAGAATTGCGGTGCCCTTTACCACTTCGTCGTCGGCAATAGCGGTTAGCGTAACCGGTAAAGTAACTGATGAAAAAGGCGAAACTTTAATTGGGGTAACCGTTACAGAAAAAGGAACACAGAATGCAACGGTTACCAATACCAGTGGCGATTATAAAATAAGTGTTGCCAATGGTGATGCTACTTTGGTATTTACCTATGTAGGTTATAACAGATTAGAAGTCCCGGTTGCTGGCAAAACGGTTGTAAATGCTTCAATGACTCAAATTCAAACTGCATTAAATGAAGTTTTGGTAACCGCCCTGGGTATAAAAAGGGAATCAAAAAGCTTGGGTTATGCTGCGCAGAAAGCAGATGTTGAGGGTTTGCAAACTAACCGTACAACCAACCTGGCCAACGCGTTAGAAGGCCAGATAGCCGGTGTTGATATTACGCCGCCAGCAGCAGGACCGGGCGGTAGTACTAAGATCCGTTTACGTGGTCAATCATCATTTACCGCAGATAATTCACCGCTGTTGGTGATTGACGGTTTACCTATGTCACAAGGTTCAAGCAGCGCTAATGGTTATTCACAACAGGTAGACCAAGGCGATAACCTGCAAGGAATTAACCAGGATGACATTGAATCAATGACCGTACTAAAAGGATCGACAGCGGCAGCGCTTTATGGTTCACGTGCGGTTAACGGCGCCATTATCATCACCACCAAAACCGGCGCTAAAAACACGGGGATTGGCGTTGAGTTTACTTCAAACTTTACCGAAAACCAGGCACTGGATTATACAGATTTCCAATACCAATATGGCCAGGGTGAAAACAATAAACGCCCTGCTTCACAAGGTGATGCGCAAAGTTCAGGTGCATGGAGCTTCGGTGTGCCGTTTGATAACGTACCTACATATCAGTTTGATGGTGTACAACGCCCTTATGCCCCGGTTAAAAACCGTGTAAGTGACTTTTTTAGAATTGCACCATCATGGACCAATACCCTAGCTATTTCGGGCGGTAATGACAAGGG
This sequence comes from Mucilaginibacter sp., assembly GCA_036398535.1. Lineage (GTDB taxonomy): Bacteria > Bacteroidota > Bacteroidia > Sphingobacteriales > Sphingobacteriaceae > Mucilaginibacter. The sequence goes on from DASWOZ010000102.1 coordinate 1,143, forward strand.
CAGTTTCCGTGCTTCCTATTCAAATCAGGATGCTGACGGTATAATTCCAAACAATGATTACCATAAAAAGATCTTCAATATTGGTATCAATTATAAATTGACTGATAAATTATCTGCACAAGTGTTTGTGAACTACTCACATGAGTTTAACAACAACCCTCCGGTTCTGGGTGTGCAGGCATTATCTATTCCTACATTTATTTATAGATATTCTAACTCAATTGATTTAGATGTGCTAAAAGCAGGTGCAACCAATGCAAGTGGCAATGAAACCCCTACATCACGTTTTAACACGGTTACCAATCCATACTGGATAATGGCTAACCAGTTTCAAAGACAAACCAAGGACCATTTGTTAGGTACCGCGGTATTACGTTACCAGTTTTTTGACTGGTTGTACTTACAGGGCCGTGCTAATATGGACTACCAGGTTACTTTTTATGAATCTAATACGGCTACCGGTACAGCCAGTCTTGCTGCTGCACCAGTAGGTTTGTTTAATGGAACTTACGGCGTTAATAACAGCACCAACCGCCAAATGAACTTAGATTTCTTATTAGGCGGCGGGCATAAATGGGGCGACTTTTCATTCAATGCAACAGTTGGTGGTAACCACTTCCCATCAACCTTTCAAAGCTTTAATGAGAGTGTAACCAATTTTTATATCAGAGGGCTGTATACCATAAATAATGGTGTAACTATTACGCCAAGTTATAATCTATCCAAATCAACCATAAATTCACTTTATGGTACTGCTGAATTTTCATGGAAAAATTTATTGTACTTAAACGTTACCGGTCGTGATGATTGGTTCTCTGTATTCAGCGAGCAAAACCAGCGGTATTTTTACCCATCAGTCAGCGGTAGCTTTGTATTCTCTGAATTACTGAAGAACACCCCTTGGTTAAACTTTGGTAAAGTAAGGGCTTCATTTGCACAAACAGGCAGCCAGGGTACTGTAGGTCCTTATGCTACCAACCTAACTTATGGTTTGTCTACAAACACCTTTAATGGTTTACCATTAGGTACTATAAACGGAACTTCATCCCCAAATCAAAACATCAAACCTTTTGGTGTTAAAGAAAAAGAAGTTGGTTTAGAGTTACATATGTTTGATAGCCGTGTAAATTTAGATGTGGCAGCATATGATAAAAAGACAACTAACCAGGCTGTGCCCATTTCACTTTCTGCCGCTACAGGCTACAGTACCACATTGGTAAACTTAGGTGGTTTGGATAATAAAGGTTTAGAAATAAACATAGAGCTGATTCCGGTTAGAAACAGGACCATTACCTGGAAAACCGCATTTAACACCGCTTTCAACTCATCAAAGGTTTTAGCTTTAGCTAACGGCCAAACTCAATTAGTTGTGGGCAGCCCTGAGTTTTTTGGAACAATTGTAGACCAGGTTGGCTTACCATTAAACCAAATACAAGGCTATACTTATAAACGTGATGCAAGTGGTAATATCATAACTTCAAACGGATTGCCGGTTGCAAGCACCTTACCGGTTAACTTTGGCAGTGGCTTACCGAAAGAAACAGGCGGATGGGTGAACACAGTAAATTACAAAGGCTTTACCTTTGTTGCGCAAATTGACTACAAGGCCGGCGGTAAAGTATTATCAAGTACTAACTTAAACGCTTTAAGGGAAGGTTTATCACAGGCATCATTAGTAGGCCGTGTAGGCGGGGTAGTTTTCCCGTCTGTAACACCAGCCGGAGCACCAAATACTACCGCGGTAAACGCCGAAGATTTTTATGCTAACTATCGTACCACAAACATTCTTGATCCATTTATTTATAGCTCAAGCTTTATTAAGCTGCGCAACCTGTCATTAGGTTATGACCTTTCAAGGTTCATGAATAAAAGATACATCAAGTCTATGACACTTTCTGCGGTTTGCCATAACGTGCTGATCATCAAGAAATACACGCCAAACATTGATCCTGAAGCCATCCAGTCCAGCGGTGATAACTTAACAGGTTATGAGCAGGCGTCACTACCAACCCAACGCACCTATGGATTTAACCTAAATGTAAAATTCTAATCTTTAATAGAATATGAAAAATACAGTCATTATTTTAGTTTCTACAATTTGCTTAATAGTAGTAAGCGGTTGTAATAAGGGATTTAAAGATCTCAACGTAAATCCTAATAGCCCTACGGCGCTTGATGCAGCATTTTTATTTACAAATGCGGAATTTCTTACCCACGCGGCTACTATGGAAACTGAGCCAACCGTGGTTCAGCAATTTATTAACCCTTTTACAGGTATAACCGCCGCTTTTAATTTTAACCAGGTAAATCAAACTTATACTTCTGCTAACTGGACCAATGAATATAGCAACTCAATTAAGCTTTTAGTACAGATTTTAAGCCAATTAAAAGGGACCACAACCCGTACAAACCTTTATAACGAGGCCCGGATCTGGAAAGCTTACCAGTTTATGATGTTGGTTGATACTTATGGCGATGTACCTTATAGTGATGCCGGCCAGGCATATTTGAATACCGTTTATCTGCCAAAGTATGATAATCAGCAAACAATCTATACTGACCTTGTAAACGAATTAACTACAGCTTCAGCCGCGCTTGACCCTGCAAAGGACATTGTTACTGCCGATGCATTTTATGGCGGCAATGTGGCACAATGGAAAAAACTGGGCTATTCTTTATTACTGCGTATAGGAATGCGTTACACTAAATTTGATGTTACAAAAGCGCAAACTATTGTGCAGGCAGCTTTTGCCGGTGGCGTAATGACATCAAATTCAGATAACTGTTACTTAAAATATAACACAACGCAGGTTAACCCAGTTAGCTCAAATATTGCATTGCTGGCTAATACTTATTATTTAGCTGAGCCATTTGTTAGTCAGTTAAAAAACAGCGGAGACCCTCGTTTGAAATATATTTCAGCTAAGTACCCAAACCCCGTTGCTGCACCTACTGCTACATTAGCAACCGCTGATACTGTATCTGCCGATCAGTTTGGCATGCCAATTGGTTATAGCAGTGCCACATTGCCTTCAGCTCCCGGATTCAGAGGAGCTAATCCAGCTTCGGGCTACAATTATTCGCAAGTAAACTACAGCTATTTTGGAGCGCTTACAGCACCACAATTTTTTGTTACTTATGCGCAAACACAATTGTTATTGGCAGAGGCTGCTTACCGTGGCTGGATAACCGGCGCGGGTGCCGCTACTTATTATGCAAACGGTGTAAAAGGCGCAATGGATGAATGGACAACTTATAATGCAACAGCCGTTATACCTGTAGCTACAGAAAATGCTTTCCTGGCTAATCCGGTTAACGCTTACAGCACTGCAAATGCTTTAAACCTGATTAATACCCAATATTGGATAGCATCATGGGGAAATGGTGCTGAAGCGTGGGCCAACTTTAGACGAAGCGGCTTCCCTGCCCTTGCTCCAAATACTTATTCAGGTAAAACAATAACCGGTAATTTTGTTCGGCGTTATGTTTATCCAATACTTGAAACTTCTGCAAACCTGGCTAACTACAAGGCTGCGGTTGCAGATATGGGCGGTAAAGATGATATGGATACCCCCGTGTTTTGGGATAAATAATAACATAAAACAATCACAAATAATGAATGCAGCGCAAATGTGCTGCATTCATTATTTTGCTAAACAATTTTTAGTTAAAATTGGCAAATAAATAAGTAACCCATAAGTTTTTGGATATGAGAACCCGGGCATTTTCAATTGCTGTTAAAATTGTAATATTCAATTTACTGTTTGTATACTGTCCGGTTAATATTGAGGCGCAAGGGTTTCAGCTAACACTTGAACAGCAAGCCGCAAGAGACAAAATAGCTACCGATTCAAAATTAGAGTGGGAAAGAACATTGGCCCAGCTTCATATCACTATGCCCGTTTTGCCCCCAGCGGCAGAAGACCCGACCAGACCAAAAAATTTGCTACAAAAACCAACATCAGCCAATAATTGGTATGATGCGGATGATAACACCTATGTACGCACTGCATGGGGCAAATGGTCAAACTATGATGATGCAAAGGCAGACAATTTTGTTTTGACCGATCCGTTTAAATTAAAAAATGGTGCGATTGTGAAAGATGCAAAAATGTGGTGGCAGCAGCGCCGCCCTGAATTGCTAAAAGAATTTGAAAATGAAATCTATGGCAAAATACCCGCCAATACCCCAAAAGTAATATTTGAGGTTGCCGGGGTTGATAATACCGCGCTTAACGGCAAAGCCATTAAAAAAACAATTATAGGGCATATTGATAATTCAAAATATCCTGCTGCTAAACCAAGTATAGACATTACAATTTATGTACCTGCCAATGCTAAAGGCCCTGTTCCGTTAATGATTGTATTGGGCGGTTTGCAGTTGCCGGGAGCGCCTGCTAACCCCGCTTTTGCAGCGGGCAATGGCCCAACGGTAATTGAACAGGTTTTGGCGTTAGGATGGGCGATAGGTTCAGTTAATCCGGCTAATATACAAGCCGACAATGCTGCCGGTTTAAAAGAGGGGATTATTGGATTAGTTAATGAAGGGCAAGCCCGAAAGCTGGATGATTGGGGTGCTATAAGGGCATGGTGCTGGGGTTTAAGCCAGGCCATAGACTATTTTGAAACCGATAAAGACATTAATGCTAAGCAATTAGGCATTGAAGGCCATTCCAGGTATGGTAAAGCTGCTATTGTGGCCGGCGCTATGGACCAGCGATGGGCCATTGTGTACTCAAGCTGCGCGGGCGACTTAGGTACCTCGTTAGAAAAACGCGATTTTGGCGGAACAATTGATAATGCCGCCGGGCCAACTGAATTTCATTGGATGGCCGGCAATTTTTTAAAATATGGCGGGCACTGGCAGGATCTACCTGTTGATGCACATGAGTTAATGGCCCTGGTAGCGCCCAGGCCATTATTTGTTACCGGGGGGACACATGACCTATGGTCAGACCCAAAAGGTGAATTTGAAGCTTGTGTTGCAGCCAGCCCAGTTTATACTTTATTAAATAAAAAAGGAATTGGAACTAATGTAATGCCAGCACCGGATGTTTCATTGATTGATGGTGACCTGGCCTTCAGGGATCATGAAGGCGGCCATTCAGATCAACCGGATTGGCCGGTATTTTTGAAGTTTTCACAAAAATATTTTAAAGTTAACGCTCCTGCTGCCAAAAGGTAAATAAAGAGCATGCTTTTTTGAATTATTTATAATAAATTTACGTTAACCGAAGCCATAATGAGGCTTATAGTTATAAACCGTGCACAATAGCTAATATGAACCGACCGGAAAAAGAAGTTACGATTTATGATATCGCCAAAAAACTAAATATTTCAGCAGCCACCGTAAGCCGCGGATTAAAGGACAGGGCAGGCACAAATAAGGAAACTAAAAAAAGAATTTTAGATACCGCAAATGAAATGGGTTATTACTCAAATTCATTTGCAAGTAATTTACGCAATAAACGAAGCAATATTATTGGCGTTATAGTACCTAAATTAAATAGTGTTTTTATGTCGCAGGTTATTGCAGGTATTGAACATGAGGTTAGCAATGCTAACTTTACGTTAATTATCAGCCAATCGCTTGAAAGTGCAAAAAAAGAAATGAGCAGTGCCCTGGCCATGTACAGCAACCGTATTGACGGCTTGCTGGTATCCCTTGCCTATGACACGAAAACTATTGAACATTTTGAAAACTTTACCCGGCGTGGCACGCCGGTTATATTTTTTGATCGCGTTAGTGATAACAAAAACCACCCTGCTATTCATATAGATAATTTTGAGGCTGGCTATGAGGTTACCACTCACCTTATTGAGCAAGGCTGTAAAAGAATAGTACATTTAAGCGGAAACGCTTTACAAAACGTTTATGCCGACCGTTTTAAAGGCTACAAACAAGCGTTGGAAGATCATGGCATACCCTATAATGAAGATTTAGTGATCGTAACCGGGTTGAGCAGTGCTGATGGCATGGAGGCCGGCGAGAAAATATTAAAAATGCAGCCACTACCCGATGCCGTTTTTGCAGCTAATGATCAATGCGCCATTACCTGTATGCAGGTTATAAAAAAGGCGGGATTAAAAATTCCGGATGATATTGCATTTGCCGGTTTTAATAACGACCCTTTAAGCTGTATTATTGAACCTAACTTAACTACCATAAACTATAAAGGTTATGAAATGGGGCAGGCCGCTGCTAAGCTATTGATGAATTTAATGGCTACCAATGATATTACTTCGTCAGAAAATTTGCTATTAAAGCATGATCTTATTATCAGGGAATCTTCTCTAAAAAATAAAAAGAGCTAATCGCCTTAGCTACGATTAGCTCTTCTTTTTATTTTCAAACACCCTTGCCCGCTTAGTTCTTTAATGCATAAGCAACTACATATCCATTAGGATGATCTTTGTCGCCCGCTGTAGTTACGGCCACATATTGTTTTCCGTCAGTACTCATATAAGTACAAGGGTTTGCATTTGCAAAACCCGGTAAAGTAGTTTCCCAAAGTACTTTACCCGTTAGTTTGTCATAAGCTTTTAGCTTTCTGTCAAATCCGCCTGTTAAAAATACCAAACCGCCCGCAGTTACAAACGGCCCGGCATTACCGGTAAGGCCTGTTTCGGGCTCACCCTTTTTTTGCAGGTTAGCATTGTTTCCTGCAATTACTTTAAATACGTACTGCCCGGTATTCAAGTCAATGGCATTTAAGGTGCCCCATGGTGGTTTAATACCGGGATTATGATTAATATCTCTAAGTGCCTCATAAGCATAAATATTAACATACCGTACTTGGGCAAGGCCTTTCTTTACAGGAGCAGCAGCTACCTGGTTTGTGGTTTTTGCGTTATTATCGTTACCGGATAAATAAGCCAATATCGCAGCCTCTTCCTTTTTACTTTTAATTATCGTTTGGAAGGCAGGCATTTTGCCACCGCCGGTTTTAATTTTAGTGATTATCTGCTCTGGGGTAAGTTTCTTTTGAATGTTCACCAGCGACGGATAATTCTGCTCATCGCCGTTTTTGTCTTTCCCGTGGCAGGCCACACAATAGGTCATATATATACTTTTACCGGCATCAAAATCAGATACATTAGTAGCTGCATCTTCAATTTTCTGCATTTTACTGATCTCCGGATTATCATTATTTTTTACATAATAAATATTAGTTGCCGGATCAAAAGCCCCACCGCCCCAATCAGCCCCGCCATTTGTGCCCGGGCTTTCCATAGTACCCTGAACATCTGGAGGAGAAAATAACCCGGTATATCTAAGGCTTCTGAACAGCTTAACTAAAGAATCATGTGCCGCCGGCGAAAAGTTACTTAGGTCGTCCTCCGTTAAGTTTTGGCGCGAGTATGGTTTAGGCAACAAAGGGAACGGTTGTGTAGGCCATGAATGTTCATTTGGAATACGTGATTTCGGCACTTTCCTTTCCACTATTGGAAACAAAGATTTGCCTGTTTTGCGATCTAATACAAATAGAAACCCGGTTTTAGTAACTTGTGCCACAGCATCAATCTTCCTTCCCTTTTTGGTGATGGTTATTAAACTTGGCGGTGCAGGTAAATCATAATCCCATAAGTCATGATGAATAGTTTGAAAATGCCAGATATGTTTGCCGGTTTTAGCATCTAACGCTACTACACAATCGGCAAACAGGTCACTACCTGTACGGTAAACACCATAAAAATCATACGATGCGCCTCCTAAAGCTAAAAATACCATACCGCGTTTTTTATCAACACTTAGGCCTGCCCAATCATTTACGCCCCCAAAAGTTTTCCATGCATCTTTGGGCCAGGTTTCATAGCCATATTCACCAGGCTGTGGTATGGTATGAAATGTCCAAACCAGCTTACCTGTTTTAACGTTATAAGCACGCACATATCCGGGAGCGCCATCATAAAATTCAGATACCGTAGAACCCATAATAATCAGGTCGCCATAAATAGCGCCTGGCGATGTTGCAGATACGACAGTTTCTTTAGGATCATCTCTAAGCCCCACGCGCATATCTACTTTGCCATCTTTTCCAAATGATGTTATTAACTGGCCTGTCTTAGCATCTAAAGCATAAAGATCAGGCCCAATGGTGGTTAAAATACGTTTGTCATCGCCATTTTCCCAATAGGTAACACCCCTGCAGGCATTACCTGTACCATTGCCGCCCTTAAACGGATCGTACTCCCAAATTTGCTCGCCGGTACTCGCGTTAACCGCGTATACTTTGTTTTTATTCATGCAGTTATACAATACACCATCAATAATTATGGGGTTAGATTGGCTTAAACCTCCCCTACCCCCAAAACCACCGGGTGCAGCAGCTGCGGGCACAGTTGCATTAACCGGACTAAATTTCCAGGCAACTTCTAAGTTTGCAACATTGTCTTTATTAATCTCTTTTAACGGGGAATAGCTTGTAGTTCCCGCATCGCCTTTATACGAGCTCCATGTACGTGTTTTGTCATGATCATCATACATGGAATAACATAGTAATACAACCGTGCCGAACAAGAGAATGATTTGAAGGCTTTTTTTAGGTTTTAATT
>DASWOZ010000103.1:0-1770 GCA_036398535.1 Mucilaginibacter sp.
ACGCAAATATAATGTGCAGATGCGCAAGTGCGCAGATATGGAGATGAATTAAATGTTAAGAATTTTTTACAGGTACAAAATTCATATCCGCACATGTACATATTCGCGCATCTGCACATCAAAAATCCGCATATTTGCACATCATGAATAAAATAGTTTCACTACTACCTTCTGCTACCGAAATAGTTTGTGCCCTGGGGTTAGAAGACAACCTGGTTGGGCGTTCGCACGAGTGTGACTACCCCGAATCCATAAAACATTTGCCGGTATGCTCGGAAGCTAACTTTCCCGATGGATTAAGCAGCGCGGCAATTGATGTTAAAGTAAAAGAAATTTTAGCGGATGCTTTGTCTGTATACACCATTAAACGCGAGCAGATAAAACAATTGGCTCCTGATATAGTGCTAACCCAGGCGCAATGCGAAGTTTGCGCGGTATCATTAAAAGATGTAGAAGAAGCATTGGAAAATTATCTGGATAAACAAGCGCGTATCGTTTCACTTCAACCCAATAGCCTGGGCGATATTTTTAAAGATATTACCACTGTAGCTAACGCGCTGAAGGTAACTGAACGGGGGAATGCGTTAGTTGAAGATTTGCAGGAAAGAGTAGATATTGTCCGTCATAAGTTAAAGTATATAGAAAGTAAGCCAACCGTGGCTTGTATAGAATGGCTGGAGCCTATGATGGTATCGGGCAACTGGATCCCTGAACTGGTAAGTATCGCCGGCGGAGCATCCATATTGGCACAGGCGGGTAAACATTCGCCATACATCCAATGGCAGGATATTCAATCTCAGGATCCCGACATTATTATCGTTATGCCTTGCGGATTTTCTATCGAGCGTACCATGAAAGAAATGAACCTGCTATTACAGTTACCCGGCTTTGGCGATTTGAAAGCAGTGAAAAACAATCGTTTATACATAGCCGATGGTAATCAATACTTTAACCGCCCCGGCCCGCGTATTGTGGATTCTATTGAAATTTTAGCGGAGATTATCAACCCTAAACAATTTATTTTTGGCTATGAAGGCGAAGGCTGGATAAAGTTTGTGTTGTAAAACAGACTTATCCTGCATAATTTAAAACGATAATAAAGTTTCCTGCAATAACCCTAAAAAAACATCGTTACAATTCCAGTAACTCACACACAAGCAATAAGAGCAGCTCTGATCAAGGAGCTGCTCTTATTGCTAACCAACTAAAATTTCACGTTAAAGCCTCCGTAATAATTACGTAAAGCGGCCGGGTTATAAAAGCGGTTTAAAGCAGCATTCAGGTCGTCGCCTAAACTATAATGTTCATTGAGTATGTTATCGGCACCGGCAAATATTTCAAGCTCTGTTTTACCTTTTAAATGGTGTTTCCAACCAGCCTTGCTGCCTAATAAATGGTAGCTCCCTGCAAATATGGTATTGGCGTCATTTAACGGCGCGCTGTCGGTAAAGCTAAATTGCGATAAAAAATAAAACCCTTTGGGGAAATATATACTGGCAATACTTACTATAGCCTGCCGCGGCACACCGGTTAAGTTATTGCCTGAATAATCTTTAGTAGGATCTCTGTAATCCCTGAAGGTAAATTTGCTTAGCGTATAGCTTTGATTAAACTGCAGTCCGCGCACAAATGATGACGTATTTTGCTGGATGAGCCATCCTGTAAAATACGCTTCTAAACCCGGCTGATTGGTGCCGCCAACGTTGGTATAATAAGTGCTTCCGTCACCATGTTGTAGTTGTACAATAGCATTATTAAGCCGGTAATAAA
>DASWOZ010000104.1:0-1691 GCA_036398535.1 Mucilaginibacter sp.
ATCAAGCACGGCTGCATCAGCAATAAATTCGTGGTTAAGCTGTATAGCTTTTTTGTACAGCCATGTAAACGGGTTAAACCAGCAGAAAACCTGTACCAACTCTATAAAAATAACATCGGCAGTATGGTATTGGCGTGCGTGAGTGAGCTCATGGCTTAATATGTCACGCTCGATGTGGTTTGCCAGGTAGCTTTCTTTATTTAAAAATATATAGTTTAAAAAGGTATGCGGCGTTAATTCATCCTCAATAAGTACCAATTGTGCGCCTTTATAGGATGCCCGCTTATTATTTAATACCGATAACCTGATAATATTCAAATTGCGGACAAAACGGAAAAGCAGGAGCAGGGTTATTACTGCATAAACAACTACAGCTATATAATACAGGTAATTGAACTGGCTTTTAGCGGGAGCAGTATTAGCAGCTACGGGTGCTACAGCCGGAACATTATTGTTTTGCAATATTTGTATCTCTTCTGTAACCGGCGGAACTGTTTGAACGGGCAATGTACTATACTTAACCACTGCAAAAGGCACACCTAATGAAAACACGATACTGAACAGCAGGTAAAGCCTGTTGAATACAAACATGGTTTTGCTTTTAAGCAGCAAATGATAGCCCAGCAGCAGCAGCGCAGAGCATAGCGTGAAGTTTAAAAGATAGGTGATCATGACTTTTTGTCGTTAAGTTTTTTGTCAATTATTTTTTTTAATTCTTCCAGTTCCTTATCGGTAAGATCGGTTTCGGTAGTAAAAAACGAGGCGAACTGCATGGCCGAACTGCCAAAAAAATTATTGATCAGGCTGTTTACATGCTTCGAAAAATAATCGGCCTTTTTCACCAGGGCGTAATACTGCCTCGAATTACCCATAAGTTTGTAGCCTACAAAACCCTTATTTTGCATGCGTTTAAGCAATGTGGCTAAAGTAGTAGTGGCTGGTTTAGGTTCGGGATAGCTGTCTATAATATCTTTCATAAACACCTCATTTTGTCCCCAAATAATGTCCATTAATTGTTCTTCGGAAGTGGTAAGTTTCATATTGGCTCTATAAGTTTAGAATTAACTCTACAATTGTAGAGTTAATAATTTAAACATCCAAACATTTATCAAAATATTTTTAATATTATGTTTTATAAGATACTTTGCTGAAGTTTATGGTTGTATTAAAGCCTAAGCAAAATATTATGAAATCCATCAAAACATTTATCATTACCTGCATTTTTAGCTTAACCCTGGCTACGCTTAACTGCTTTTCACAGTCAGGTAAGGGAGCTTCGACTAATATGAAGTGCCTCATTGTGTCCGATATTCATTTCAGCCCGATCTTTGGCACAACAGCCAGCGACTCATTAAAACAATGGCTTGATAAAGCTTCATTCAGTGAGTGGATAAGCTATTTTAAAAGAACGCCTGCACAAATGCAACTCAACAGCAACTTGTATTACCAGGATTCTAATTATGCTGAATTGATATCGGCTATTGCCAATATGAAGAGGAGATTACCCAGACCGGCCTTTATAGTTATATGTGGAGATTTTATATGGCACAACGCTACCCCAGCCGATTCAACGTTAAAAAAGAAGACCATCCAGTTTATTGCAGGTTTATTTAAACAAAGTTTTCCCGGTGTTAAAATAGCCCCGACTATGGGGAATAATGATACCTACGGGCAGGATTATGCTTTGCAAG
>DASWOZ010000105.1:0-5084 GCA_036398535.1 Mucilaginibacter sp.
ATCCCGCAGCATAAACCAATGGAATTTGGTTTTCGGTGGTCTGGCCTGCATGTACGTAATAAGGCCGTCATGGTCAGAAATATTTGCTTTAAATCTGAATAATTAAGAATATTTTTCTTTGTTGTGAAACCAACTGTGGAATTGTTTGTCATCATCAGCAACGTATAATATTTTATTTACTTTTACTTCCAATAGTTGTAAAAAACCATTAACCCTATTTTAATGAATGTACATACCGGACATCCTGATAACGCACAACCATTTTTAATAGGGGGAGGCGAGATGGGTGCATTGATCCGTTCTATAGATTGGTCTGCAACTCCGTTGGGTCAACCCTCAGCCTGGCCTTTAGTGTTAAAGCAGATGGTGAGCACCATGCTTACTAATACTTTCCCGGTGCTGATATGCTGGGGAAACAATTACATTCAATTATACAACGATGCTTTCCGGGTAATTAACGGGGCGACAAAGCATCCTCAGGCTATGGGGGGCAGCGCAAGGGATACCTATGCGGAAATATGGGACACCATAGGCCCCATGTTTGAAGGTGTTATGAATGGGCAGGCGGTTGGATTTCCTGATTTTAAAGTGTCACTTGACAGGAATGGGTACCTGGAGGATTGTTATTTTAACTTTTCTTGTAGCCCAATCCGTGATGAAAATGGCCTTATCGGGGGTATATTGGTAATTTGCATGGAAACTACAGAGAAGGTTAGCGCTATTACTGAGTTTCAATCCATAAATGAAGAAATGGCTGCCGTAAATGAAGAATTGGCGGCCACTAACGAGGAATATACAGCTACCAATGAGGAGCTTTCGGCAGTAAATGAAGAATTGATCTCCACTAATGAAGAGCTGACCGAAGCCCAGGAAAACCTGCAACGCATGAATGCAGAATTGCTGGAAAGTGAAGCCAGATTAAAGATAGCTATAGCGTCCATAGCCAGTAGTGAGCAACTATTTAAATCAATAGCTTTAAATATACCCAAGTCTTTAATTATCGTGATAGATAAAGAACACCGGTTTGTAACCATTGAAGGTGACTTAATGGAACAAATGGGTTATGATAGTAAGGATTATAGAGGTAAACATCCTACCGAAGTGGGCCCGCCTGAGCGATATGAAACTTCCCGGCATTTATACGAAAAAGTGTTGGCCGGCGAAAAATTCTCGGTAGAACGTAAGGCGGCAACGGGGGAGGATTACATGGTGCATTTTGTACCGCTAAAAAATGATCGGAATGAGGTAGAGGCCGGTTTGATCATCGTGCTGGATATTACCGAGATTAAGCAGGCGGAAGAAAAGAGCGCGAAGCTGGCAGCTATTATTGAGTCTTCGGACGATGCGATCATCAGCAAAACGCTGGAAAGTATTATTACCAGTTGGAATGACTCGGCTGAACGGATGTTTGGCTATACTGCCGATGAAATTATCGGAGAAACTATCTATAAACTTATCCCTGTTGACCGCTGGGATGAAGAGCCGCGGATACTGGTACGTTTAAAGAGGGGAGAGCGTGTAGAGCACTTTGAAACCAAAAGGCTTACCAAGGACGGCCGGTTATTGGATGTTTCGTTAAGTATTTCACCTGTAAAAGATAAAGCGGGCAATATTATCGGCTTATCTAAAATAGCCAGGGATATAACCGAAAGGAAACTGGATGAACTCAGGAAAAATGATTTTATTGGTATGGTTAGTCATGAACTAAAAACACCGTTGACGTCGCTTAACGCTATCATCCAGGTAGCTAATGCTAAATTAAAACATAGTGAGGATACTTTTTTGGCCGGGGCAATGGAAAAGGCAAATATGCAGGTTAAAAGAATGACCGCAATGATCAACGGCTTCCTGAATATCTCTCGCCTGGAAGCCGGTAAGATCCTGATTGAAAAGCAACAATTTGATCTTAGTGAATTACTATACGAAATATTGGATGAAACAAAACTGATTGTAAATACGCATACAATCGGCCTGAATACGTCCGGCCCGCTAAAAATAGAAGCAGACAGGGATAAGATCAGTTCAGTGGTTTCCAACCTGATTAGTAATGCCATCAAATATTCACCAAAGGACACGCTGATAAAAATTGATAGCCAAACGCTGGGAAACAAAGTTATCGTAAGCGTAAAGGACGAAGGAATGGGAATTAAACCGTATGACCTTGCTCAAATATTTGACCGTTATTATCGCGTTGAAACTAACGATACACGGCATATTTCAGGTTTTGGTATTGGCCTGTATTTAAGCGCAGAGATTATTAAACGGCATGATGGCGAGATATGGGCAGAAAGTGAGAGTGGAAAAGGTTCAACATTTTATTTTTCATTACCACTTGTATTATAAATAAAGTTTGACCATTTGCCGCCAGTAGCGTGGCCGGTGGGCATAGTTGTGCCAGATATACAGTTGATTGGGGATTCCTTTATGCCAAAGCAATTCGCTGAATTCGCGATTGTCGTTTATAAATGGATCGGTTTCGCCTATAATTAATAAAATTTCCATATTGCGCAAGGCGGTCAGGTCGGCCTCATCATACAGGTTAGCAATAAATTGCCGGGGCATATTAAAATAAATATCTTCATTATAATAGCCGTCAAAAAGATCACGGAAATCCTGTATCTGCCTTGTGAGGTCATATCTGCCACTCATGCAAATCACCCTTTTAAAAAGCAGCGGATGTTTCATTGCAATGTTAGCTGCATGGTAAGCGCCCATACTGCATCCGGCCGCTTCAAAATAATCGCCGTTGTTTTTGGCGTGCATTAAAGGAATTACTTCATGTAATATATAATCCTCATATTGCAGGTGGCGTTTAATCCGCACAATGGGATGCGTATCCCGGTTATAAAAACTTTCCGCATCAATGCTATCCACGCAAAATAGCTGTAATTCACCGTTGCTGATCTGATCTCGTAATGCGTCCACAATCCCCCAGTTCTCGTAGTCATAAAACCGGGCCATTCGGGTAGGAAAAAACAGTACCGCCCTGCCGGCATGGCCAAAAATGAGCAGTTCCATTTCCCGGTTCAGCCTGTGGCTGTACCATTTATGATATTCTCTGTTCATTGACGTGACCCCATGATCCGAAATATCCCTACTACATATTACTTAAATATAAAAAAGCAGTTAATATTAGGTATTAAATTTGCTTTTTAATAATATCTGTCCACAATTGATAGCCTGCTGTACTCAGATGCAGGCCGTCATTCAAAAAATATTCTTTTTTTGGCAAACCATCGGCACCAAGCATTTTGTCAAACAAATCAATATATCGCCAGGTAGGAAGATGGTTAGCAATCTCGTGTTCAATTAAAGTATTAGCAAACTTAAAATGGTCGGCCAGGTGCCATCTGCTGGGACTTGGCTTTAAAGAAATGTAATAGCAGGGAATATTGCCAAAACGTTGGGTTGCCCTTACGGTTAGTTGCTGAAAAAAAATAAATACTTCTTCGGGGTGCCTGCCATCGCCCAGGTCATTGTCACCCGCGTATATGATTAATTTTTTAGGTTTGTAGTTTACCATTATACGCTCAAAGAACCATACACATGCGGCAAGGGTTGACCCGCCGAATCCAAGGTTAACGGGTTTTAAATCAGCAAAGTCTTTTTCAAGACTAACCCATTGTCTGATAGACGAGCTACCATAAAAAATGGTTTCCGGCTCACTTACCATTTGCTGCTGATTATGCTCTAACCGCTTTACTTCATCTTCATACCAAAACATGCCCAAACCTAAAGTTTTTCCGGCAGGTAAAAAAGCGCCTGTTAATGTCATTATCTGGCCTTTAACAATTTAATAACTTAAATTTTTCATTAGTTAAAAATAGGTCGGCTAATTTTAACTTGATACGATACTATCCAACTTGATGCGATATTATAAACGCTTTTGCACTTACCAATTATTAAAAAATTCACTGTTTAATAAGATCATAAATTGAAGAAAGTTTTATTTATAACGGGTTCTGTGCATCAAACTTCACAAATGCATCAGATTGCTCGTGAACTACCCGGGCTGGATTGCTGGTTTAGCCAGGTGTTTACGGATAACCGTTTGCTTAACTTTATAATAAAGCACAGCACCCTGGCCAATGGTACTGCCCTGGCAGGTCAATTCAGATCGAACTCTGAAAAATACATGCTTCAGCATGGATTGCAAATGGATTACGGGGCAGTAAAAAACACATATGATCTTGTAGTTTATTGTTCTGATTTGCTTATTCCGTTGCGTATGCGCAGGCACAAAACAATTTGGGTGCAGGAAGGAATGGTTGACAGGGCAACCATAATCAGCAAACTGGTAAAGGCATTAAAACTTCCACCCGCGCTGCCTGGCAATACATCGTTAAATGGCTCTACAAACATATGTGACGTTTATTGTGTGGCCTCGGCAGGATACAAAGATTTTTTTGCGACTATGGGCACCGCGAGAAAAAAAATTGTTGTGACAGGCATCCCTAACTATGATGACCTGGAAAAGTTTCGGATCAACGATTTTCCTTATCAGGATTATGTTATGGTCGCTACGACAGATATGCGGGAAACTTTTCGCATAGAAGATCGCCCGGCCTTTATTAAAAAAGCTGTAGAGCTGGCCGCCGGCCGCCGGTTGTTGTTTAAACTGCATCCTAATGAGGATTTTAAAAGGGCAGAAAGAGAAATTCGCACCTGGGCGCCAAAAGATACGTTGATATTCACTTCAGGGAATACAAATGAAATGATTGCAAATTGCAGCGAGCTCATTACCCAATATTCTACAGTTGTTTTTACCGGTATTGCTTTGGGCAAAAAGGTTCATTCATGGTTTGATGTAGATGAACTGGAAAAACTTATGCCCATACAGAATGGCGGCACCTCGGCAAAAAATATCGCGGCCATATGCCGGGCTTATATAAATCATACAGGTAGGCCAGCGGCTTTCATTCCACAAACGGTTCCGGTGCAGCAATTAAAGAAAAAGTATACAGAAGAACTTGTATTGACTTAATATGGAAGACAAAATTGTAATTATTATACAGGCCCGTATGGGCTCCAGCCGCCTTCCGGGGAAAGTGATGTTGCCGCTATCAGGCAAAAGTTTGCTTGCA
>DASWOZ010000106.1:0-2203 GCA_036398535.1 Mucilaginibacter sp.
ATACCAAAATCAGTAGGTTGGAAAAAATGCCCTCGTTTATAACCGCTAGATGCACCGCCTCTACCCTTACAGGTGGCCATGCTGATACCGGACCGGTACAAATAGGCCCCATTGGGTCCTTTTTCTCATTTAATAACCAGGAAGGCGCCCGTTTCCAATTAGGCGGCAGGACTACGCCCCAATTTAACAAATCGGTTTATCTGGAAGGTTATACCGGCTATGGCATAAAAGACAAACAATTAAAATATGACCTCAGCGCCTATTTTGCGCTGAATAAAACGCCCCCCTACCGCTATCCTAATGATTATTTTAAAGTTTCTTACCTGTATGATGTCAATTTACCGGGGCAAACTTTTTCCATCAATAATAACCAGGCCGCGCTGACTTCTTTTCACACCGGTAAAACAGATTACTGGCTTTACAATAAAATTTTTTCGGTTGCTTATGTAAAAGATTTTGAAAATCACTTTTCTTATAATTTAGCCTTCAGAAACTGGAATCAACAGCCGGCCGGAACATTGGTATATCAGCTCAATAATCCGGACAATACATTTGTGCATAACCTAACTACCAGTGAGATAGACCTTGGATTAAGGTATGCACCGCATGAACAAATTATACAGGGAACTCAGGAACGACACACTATTCACAGCAAATACCCAATTTTTAACCTGCAGATTAATCAGGGCCTTACAGGAGTACTTAACGGGTCTTACAATTACACCAAGTTCTCTGCAAATATTTATAAACGATTTTATCTTTCGCAATTAGGTTACGCGGATGTTACTCTACTTGGCAGCTTTATCAATGGGAAAGTACCTTTTCCGTTACTAAATATAAGTCCGGCCAATCAATCAATTGCCTATAATGCTAACGCCTATAACGAAATGGATTACCTGGAATTTGTAAGTGACCACTATGTGGGTATGAATGTTACACAAAGCTTCAATGGATTCTTTTTAAATAAAATTCCATTAATAGAACATTTGAAGTGGCGGGAATACCTATTCTTTAAGGTTTTATATGGCGGCCTGCGCAACGAGAATAATCCTTTTTATACAAAAGATCTATACTTATTTCCAACGGCTTCCAATGGCTTAAACGGGACATATTCATTGGGCAATACACCTTATGTTGAAGCCGGTGCGGGTATTGGTAATATTTTCAAGATATTACGCATAGATATGATCAAAAGGTTTAACTATCTTGATCACCCTGGCATATCACAATATGGTATAAAATTTAGTTTAAGTCCTGATTTTTAGATTCTCATAACAGATGCTTCATTCCTGAAATTCTCTATTTTATTCAACAACCAGGTTTTTGCTTCGTGCTTTAATTATAAACGCAATACAGCCTTTATAAAAAAATAACCTTAACCTTTAATAAAGGTTAAGGTTATAAATCTCCACGTTTCATACAAACAGGGTGTTAAAAATGATTGTTCATTGGCTACATTATAATACCTGTGCTCAAACAAAGTATCCGGGAACTTCCGGGTAAGCAGTAGATGGCCCCTGCACCTCAACCCGATAGTAAGTACGGCCTATTGTTGCAGGCGTATAAGTAAACTCTACCATAGGTGTTTTACCGGTTATCTGAAAGCTTTGGAATGGATTGCCGTTCTTGATCACATTAACAGTGTAAGGCGTATCCATAACCGTTTTTCCGGTTAATTGAACACGAAACTTCACCTCCTTGCCTGTCGCCTTGGTGTTGTCACCCATCATCATATCCATCTTGCCATCCTGATCAAGATCGGCATAAAATTCAACGCGGGGCCCATAAGGATTGGCGCTAATTGAAACCCTACCATTGGTTAACGCATCAACAACCGCTTGTTTTGTTCTTTCTGTTGCAAAAACCCAGGTAGTTGGTGTTCCTACGTAATTGGCTTTAGCTTGAACACTATTTTTTTTAGTTGCCTTGTCGGGCGAATCGGGAACACCATGATGCGAATCACTGCCACCTCTGCCGGTTAACTTACGGCCTGATGAGAGCATGTCATCCCAAATCATAATGGCATTGGCATTTTTAGGCCAAACCGCAGAATTCCATACCTCAATTGAGTTCACCATATCATAAGAATATCCAAAATGATCTTTTCCGCTTGGGTGATTTGCCGATAAATGAATGTCAAGTTCTTTTTTAATCGCCCCAACTACTACATCACGTTGATCGCGAACGTCATATAATCGCTGAT
>DASWOZ010000107.1:0-8342 GCA_036398535.1 Mucilaginibacter sp.
CGTAATGGTTTATCTGTACTGAACCACATTAGTGGGGTAACGCCTTTACTTTCAGCATCAGCTTCTAAATGAAATGCCGGGCTGTTATCATACATTACATCAACCTCTGCCGGCATACCCCAGTTAGCTGGTTGCTTAGTATCAAGTGATGCACGTAATACAGCACCAGGTACATAGAATTTATCACCAGAGAAAGGTACTTCTTTCCCTTTTACGTTATCAACCAACGCATTTTTTACTGGCAAGCCTAAATCATAAGCAAGGTTGGCACTGGTACCAACAGTAACAATATTACCGCCTGCTTCTAAAAATGCTTTCAGTTGCGGCACTGTTTTATCAACGGTTACCCTACCCTGCATAATTTGAAATTCAGCAGGCACTTCACCGCCGCGACCACCACGACCGCCACCAAAATCAAAGCCACCGGCTCTGGCAGGGGCAGGTATAGCACCACCAACAAATATCAATACATCAAACTTGGATTTCAGATCGCCGCCATCTAACTCTTGCGGATAAACCAGTTTATAAGGGAAATGGTATTGCTCCATCATCCAGCGTGTCCAACCTGAAGGGATAGAACCGCCATATTGATCCCATACACCTATACGTGCCGCACTAATAGGTGATAAGCCTGCAGGTTTGCTGCTTACCGCTGTTGACGCCACGCCTAATTGTGCAGCCGCTTTATCTAAAGCTGTTTTTGCTTTAGCAGAGTAAGGCACATAAAATGTACCGGCAGGGAAGCTGCCTTCTGCCGCTGTTAAACGATAAACTTCGGCACCCGCGTTAAACAGATCATTAACGGCTATGAACGAGTTGTTAGCCAGACTGCTTACCATATAACCCGCGCCAGCAACGGCCGGTGCAGGTGCAGCAGGCACGCTTTGCAATTCACCATAAGGGATACGTTTAAACGGCCCATTAAAGTCATCCAGTATACGGTCAAACTTAATACCCATCTGGTATGCCAGCGTCCAACCGGTCATATCATAAGGGCGTATTGGCGGGCCACCGGGGTAAAGAAAATCATTAGGATGATCTTGCGGTTCAAAACGGTCAAGCACTTCGGGACGGAAAGCCTGGTTAGCTTTAATAATGTATGAACCAGCAGGATAATTTTTACCGGCTACCGTAAATGCAGCGGTAGCTTTTTGTACAATTAAACCTGATCTTAAACAAGTATTTATAAATCTTATCAAAGTACCAATATCAGCCTGATCTGCAGACATGATATAACCACGCGGATCGCGTAATTCAGGGTTCTTTAATACTTCGGTAAAGTATTTGATAGGCACATTACCACCACGGCCACCACCAACGGTAACGGCACCTGTTGCACCACCACGGCCACCACGGGCACCTGCTGTAGTATCACGCGGAGCTGCTTTGGCAGCTTCGGTTATTGCATCTGCACGTTTTGGTGAAAGTGTCCAGGTATCTTTGTTACCGCGATCAATTGAGTTTTTACCCATTTGATACATATTATATAACAGTTCATCACCATAACGGGCGGCATAATTTAATACCGCATAATTAAGTGATACTGAATAATCAATTGATTGTACAAAATGCCAGGTTTGCGGCAATACCGGGAAAGGTGTTGCACTGCTTGGTATTAAACGCTCTGGCACAACAGGTATGCTTGATGGTGTTGGGTTACCTATAATTTCGGTTAGCAAACCTACCATATTGTGAAAATAGGTAGCGGTACGCAAACCACCGTTCCACCAGGTAGAAAATTCTGTACCTGAGCGCTGGGTATAACCAGGCTTGCCTTCTTTATTTAAACGGCTATTCATGGCCGAGCCTACCGCGTCAATACTGGTAACCAATAGTGGGTCATACACATAATTAAACGGATCGCGGAACGGAGGGCCCGCTACAACAGAACCGGCAGGGCCAGCCTGGTGATGGTTATAGATAATTTGCGGCAACCATACCAAATATTGCTGACGGGTAATATTCTGCGTTTCTTTCATATTCATCATATAAAAGTCGCGGTTATTATCATGGCCAATATATTTTTCCCATAAACGCGGCACATTCATGTTACGTTTTGTAGGGTCTTTTTCTTTCATGTACCAGTTAGATACCAGCTCCTGTCCGTCGGGATTAGCATGTACCATTAATATAATATCATGGTCCAAAATCCTTTTAGTTTCTTCATCAGTTCTGGTTACCAGGTCATATGCGGTTTGAATTAGCTGGTGCGCGCCTACAACTTCACTTGCATGTAATCCGCCATCAATCCAAACAACGGCTTTACCCTGTGATGCCAATGCATGTGCCTGTGCTTCGGTAAGGCCTTCGGCACGTGCCAGTTTTTGCGAGATGTTTTTATAAAACTCTAATTTTTTCATGTTCTCCGGCGAAGATATGATCAGCATAAACTGATGGCGCCCTTCTTCGGTTAAACCAATGTCTACATACTTTGCACGGGGCGAAGTAGCCAGCTTTTTAATGTAAGCTTCTGTTTGCGTAAAATTTGCCAGTTGATAATCATCACCGATATTAAAGCCGAAATGTTCCTTCGGAGAAGGAATGTGCTGGGCCAATAACCGGCTTGAAAGTATCATCAAGCAGAAAATGGATGTGTAAATTTTTTTCATAATACAATTTTGAGCAGTTATGGCGTCTAATTTAGAGATTTTAGACAATTTAACTTGTAACTTTTTTGAGGTAAGAGGTATAATCCATCTAAAATTATGGTATTATATAAAAACGAGGCTTTTTAATTACATATAATAAAGACAAATTGTTCATTTCTATTATTTCCTTTATAAGTCGCGCTTAAATTGGGCCGATTTATCTTAAAATCACTTTAAATCTATAGACTAAATGTAAAATACAGTAATAACGATATAAAATTATTATTAGCTCCCAAGCGCGCCATAAATACAGGCTTTCAAAAAAAGCAACGCGAAACGGGTAGTGGCTACAACGAGCAGGGCATTAATTTATAATAAACTAAGGTACAAAGAAGTAGGCCCTTGCAATTTCTTTCCAATGGGAGGGTGCAGGAAGGAGTTAGCAAATTACTTAGTCAATAACATGTAAACAAACCTACCCAAGCATTTTGTACGTAATTTATTGTCGTATATTTATCTAATTAGCCCGGTTAATCAATCGCTAATTCAATAAATCACTAATTCAACAATTAAAAAATGGAATATAATAAACTTACACCCGATGAAGAATGGGTGATATTACATAAAGGAACTGAAAGGCCATTTACCGGTGCGTTATTAGATAATAACGCGGAAGGTTTATATGTATGCAAACGCTGCGATGCACCTTTATATACATCCGAAACTAAATTTGAATCGCATTGCGGATGGCCAAGTTTTGACGATGAAATTCCAGGCGCTGTTAAGCGTGTACCCGATGCTGATGGCCGCCGTGTAGAAATTGTTTGCGCCAATTGCGGTGCCCACCTGGGCCACGTTTTTGAAGGTGAATATTTGACTCCAAAAAACACAAGACACTGTGTAAATTCGGTATCGCTAAAATTTGTAGGAAAAGAATAACAATTGTTTTACCAAAAAATTAATAATTGATTAATGCTAATTTAATAGGCTGTTAATCATAGCTTTTCACTCTCCACAAATTTTTTGTTTATAACTTATAGGGGATGTTCATAACTATCATTAACATCTAAAATACGCAAGTCATATCTTTGGATTATAAGTTCTTTAAAGCTATCCAAATTATCGGTGGTCCTTACTGATAAAAAATGGAAACCATGTAAATCATGGGCTGATGTACACTATAAAAAGTAGTTTTAGCGGAGATTAGTGAGGTGATTGTTTAGAGTAGTTTAAGGTGATAATGTTCAATTGTCATTTTTTAGCACAACTGCTCCGTGGCATTGTCGGCTAAAATTACCGGGTAGCTAATTGAAGAAAATACAAGAATTGCAGTATTAAAAATTTGTTAAGCGTATGGAGCAGGAAACCGAATTATTACTCAGAGAAAACAAAGACCGATTTGTTATTCTCCCCATTAAATATCCCGCCATTTGGGAGATGTACAAAAAATGCGAGGCCAGTTTTTGGACGGCCGAAGAGATCGACCTTTCGGACGACATGAAGCATTGGGACACCATGAGCACGGGCGAGAAACATTTTGTATCGCACATACTGGCATTTTTTGCGGCAAGCGACGGGATAGTGAATGAAAACCTGGCTGTAAATTTTATGAGCGAGGTGCAATTACCCGAAGCAAGATGTTTTTACGGTTTCCAGATCATGATGGAAAACATCCACTCAGAAACATATGCTTTATTAATTGATACTTATATAAAGGACCCGGCAGAAAAAGATCGTTTGTTCCACGCTATTGATACCGTGCCTTGTGTAGGTAAAAAAGCAGAATGGGCACTGCGCTGGATCAATAACGGCACCTTTGCCGAGCGCTTGATCGCTTTCGCGGCTGTTGAAGGTATTTTCTTCTCCGGCAGTTTCTGTTCTATCTTCTGGTTAAAGAAACGCGGTTTAATGCCGGGATTAACCTTTAGTAATGAACTAATATCGCGCGATGAAGGCATGCACTGCGAGTTTGCCTGCTTGTTGTACCGCATGCTTGAAAATAAATTATCAAAAGAAGCTGCTACAGCTATTATAACTGACGCGGTAGAAATAGAAAAAGAATTTATTACCGAGGCACTGCCGGTTAACCTGATAGGCATGAACGCCAAGCTAATGAGCCAATATATTGAGTTTGTGGCCGACAGGTGGTTAGGCGAACTGGGCTATGATAAAGTTTACGGCGCATCAAATCCGTTTGACTTTATGGAAATGATATCCCTGCAAGGCAAAACCAACTTCTTTGAAAAAAGAGTGGGCGATTATCAAAAAAGCGGTGTGCTAAATACGCAGGAAAGCAAATCGTTTTCGCTTGACGAGGATTTTTAAGAGAATACCAACAATAATAAAAATTAACCCCTGGTTGGTGTCTTGCTGCTGATACTGATCATTAATACGAAAGAATATGTTTGTAATAAAAAGAGACGGAAAACAAGAAACTGTCAAGTTTGACAAGATAACCGCACGTATCGAGAAGCTGTGCTATGGTTTAAACCCCGCATTGGTAGATGCTATTGATGTGGCAAAAAAGGTAATTGAGGGTTTATTTGACGGGGTAACCACGTCTGAACTGGATAACCTTGCTGCAGAAACCGCTGCATCATTAACCACCAAGCACCCTGATTACGCGCTATTAGCTTCGCGCATTGCTGTTTCTAACCTACATAAAAATACCATCAAGTCGTTTTCTGAAACGATGAGGCAGTTATACTTCTATGTTGACCCTAAAACAGGGAAAAACGCATCATTATTAGCTGATGATGTTTGGGAAGTAATAGAAAAAAACGCAGAAGAATTAGACAGCAGCATTATTTATGACCGCGACTTTGGTTTTGATTATTTCGGTTTTAAAACCTTAGAAAAATCATACCTGTTAAAGCTGGATGGCAAAATAGCCGAGCGCCCACAGCATTTATATATGCGTGTAGCAGTAGGTATCCATAAAGAAGATATTGCAAGCGCTATTAAAACTTATAACCTGATGAGCGAGCGTTGGTTCACTCATGGTACGCCAACGTTATTTAACGCAGGCACCCCAAAGCCACAAATGTCGTCATGCTTTTTGTTAACCATGAAGGATGACAGTATTGATGGTATATATGATACTTTAAAACAAACTGCTAAAATTTCGCAAAGTGCCGGTGGTATTGGTTTAAGCATCCATAATGTAAGAGCAACAGGCTCCTACATTAGCGGCACCAATGGTACCAGCAATGGTATTATCCCTATGCTGCGTGTATTTAATGACACTGCCCGTTATGTTGACCAAGGTGGTGGCAAACGTAAAGGCGCATTTGCTATTTACTTAGAGCCTTGGCATGCAGATATTTTTGAATTTCTTGACCTGCGTAAAAACCACGGTAAAGAAGAAATGCGCGCTCGTGACTTGTTCTATGCCCTTTGGGTATCTGACTTGTTTATGCAACGTGTGGAAGCTAATGAGGATTGGAGCTTATTCTGCCCGCATGAAGCACCGGGTTTAGCCGATTGCTTTGGTAAGGAGTTTGAAAAATTATACAAAAAATACGAGAAAGAAGGCCGTGCACGCCGCGTAGTTAAAGCACAGGAACTTTGGTTCGCGGTATTGGATGCCCAGGTAGAAACCGGTACGCCTTACCTATTATATAAAGATGCCGCTAACAGCAAATCAAATCAGCAAAATTTAGGTACCATTAAAAGTTCTAACTTATGTACCGAGATTTTGGAATACACTTCTGCCGATGAAATAGCTGTTTGTAATTTGGCATCACTGGCGTTGCCACGATACGTAATAAATGGCGCATTTGACCATGATAAATTATATGAAGTAACTTATCAGGCTACTTTAAACCTGAATAAGGTTATTGACCATAACTATTATCCGGTTGAAGAAGCCCGTTATTCAAACATGAGGCACCGCCCGGTTGGGTTGGGTGTACAGGGATTGGCCGATGCCTTTATCCTGCTGCGTATGCCTTTTGAAAGCCCTGAAGCCAAGCAATTGAATATAGATATATTTGAAACTATCTACTTTGCTGCCATGACTGCTTCAAAAGACCTGGCAATTAAAGATGGCCCTTACGAAACGTTTAAAGGTTCTCCACTATCCAAAGGGCAATTCCAGTTTGATTTGTGGAACGTAAAACCAACCAGTAACCGTTGGGATTGGGAAAACCTGCGTTTAGATGTAATGAACCATGGTGTGCGTAACTCTTTATTGGTTGCGCCAATGCCAACTGCATCTACCTCGCAAATACTGGGTAATAACGAGTGCTTTGAACCTTATACCTCTAACATTTACACCCGCAGGGTATTAAGTGGCGAGTTCATCATTGTAAACAAACACTTGTTGCGTGATTTAGTTAACCGTGGCCTTTGGGATAATGCCATGAAAGATAAGATCATCACCGCAAACGGATCAATACAGGATATTCCGGAAATTCCGCAAGAATTGAAAGACCTGTACAAAACTGTTTGGGAGATCAAGATGCGTGACATTATAGATATGGCTGCCGACAGAGGTGCTTACATTTGCCAATCGCAATCATTGAATTTGTTTATCAATTCGCCAAACGCTTCAAAATTAACTTCAATGCACTTCTACGCATGGAAGAAAGGTTTAAAAACCGGCATGTATTACCTGCGTACCCAAGCTGCTTCGCAAGCTGTTAAATTTACAGTAGAGAACCAGGGCGGTAAAAACATGGATCCGGTGATACCAGAAGTGGTTAACCAGGTTGAAGACGAAATACCTGCAGGACCATCTTGTTCAATGGAAGAAGGTTGCGTTACCTGCTCCGGATAAAATAAATTAGTCCGAAAAGACAGTAAGTCCGAAAGTTTGATTGTTCAAGCTTTCGGACTTTTTCGTTAATAAGCTTTCAATATACATTGCTTACCTTTGAGTATCAACAAATCTTCTGGACTTCCCGACTTATGCGAACTTCCATACTATAACATGCACACCAAACACGAAATAATAGCTTGCGACCGCTGCGGCTGCAGCATTGAATGTAAGGCCAACTCTTACACCAAATGCCAGTGCAGTGTAGTACAGCTAAATTTAAATGAAGTACAGTACATCAGCGAGAATTATGAGGGCTGCATGTGCGCCGCCTGTTTGCTTGATCTGCAACAGGAATATAAGGAACTGATGGGAATAAAGGCGTAGCACTCTATTGTGTTGTCACTATAGATATGTCATTGCGAGCGTAGCGCGGCAATCTCGTCCCCGATAGGTTGGCCAGCTATCTATCAGCGAGGAGATTGCTTCAACCTCACACGCCTCTCGCACTGCCCTTGTTTCGCAATGACATGGTGGCTATATTGTAATTATCCCTCCAGTGTTTTGCGAAATTTATAGCTCGGAATAACTAAATATTATATTATAAGCTTTGATAACTCAAAATTAGCACCTAAATTATTATCGATTAGTTGTTAATAGCCATAATAGCATAGCTAATATCAATCCACCACCTTTACCGCCTTTTTATCCTTGTCAATAGCAACAAAGGTAAAGGTACCGGTAATCGCTTTTTCGCGGGAAAAGGAATACATCTCTTCCACATAAATTTCTACCAAAACTTTTAGACTGGTATTACCGATATGCACCACCTTTCCTACCAACTCAATGATGGTCCCGGCGGGGATGGGTTTATTAAAATCTATTTTATCTGATGATACGGTAACCATTGTTTTGCGTGTAAAACGGGTAGCAGTTATAAAAGCTACCTCGTCCATCAGGAGCATAGCAGTGCCACCAAACAAGGTATCATAATG
>DASWOZ010000108.1:0-7398 GCA_036398535.1 Mucilaginibacter sp.
CGCATGTACGCTCATTAATAGCTTATAATACCGACTCAAAAGTAATCCCGACTGTACGTTCGAACGGCGTATTATTAGCACAACCGGTGCCAAGTGGCGGCGTTATTTCCGGCACATCATCAGTTGTACAACTGGATGCATGGAACTGGGAAGATGCTGCTTATAAAACCGATGTAGCCGTTCATTTGAACTGGCCTTCAGCCGGTGGTGGCAGGCGTGGCGGTGGCCGCCGCGGCGCCCCGCAAGCTGGTAATGAAACACCTGCCGAACGTGCTCAAAAAGCCATTGATGAGTTGAACTCGGTCTTTACACAAGCTAAAGCCTATGCCGAAATGGCTAAGCCAGATGTGGTAAACATTCGCTTTGCAGCAATGAAAGGATTATTTAACGGTACTAAAAAACTTTTCATTATTGCTGATGAAGCTAAACAAATAACTCAGGCTGTAACTTTTGCCAAAAAGTTTGGTGTATCGGCTGTTATTGTAGGTGGAAAAGAGTCATATCTGGTAACTGATATATTAAAAGAAAACAATGTACCGGTAATTATACGTGAAACTCAGGCTTTACCGTCAAGAGCCGAAGATGATGTATATATCTCCTACAAATTACCGCACCTGTTACAGGATGCCGGTGTATTGTATGGTTTAACCGGTATTGGTTTCTGGCGTCAGCGTAACCTGCCGTTTGAAGCAGGCGAAGCTGTGGGTTACGGCTTAACTAAAGAGCAGGCATTATCTATGATTACCATTAACAATGCTAAAATATTAGGTATTGACAAAACTACCGGTACTCTTGAAAAAGGTAAGGATGCCAACCTGTTTATTTCTGCAGGTGACGCCTTAGATATGATCACTATTGATGTACAAAACGCCTTTATACAAGGCCGGGACATTAATCTTGATAATTTACACAAACAACTTTACAGGAAATTCACAACCAAAATGGGCTTAAAAGCCAACTTGTAACGAGTTCGATACAATTATTAAAAAAAACCGGGTAAGAAATTGCCCGGTTTTTTTGTTTTTATAGATTTTACAATGGGTTAACACCATTATTTTGTTCTTATTAAATCTATACCTAAATATATCTAATATATATACCATAAAATTTTGCGGAATTTTCGCAAACAAACAAAAAATTACGCTCATATTGGTGACCAATACTAAAAACCAAATCTGTTTTATCATATTTTATATAAAATATGTCATCCCCATCCAAAAAACCACTTTTTAATCCGATAAAAAGCAAATGATTTTTAATAATTTTCAATAATCAATGCGCCCGTAAAAATAATAGCAAATTTTACCTGAAACTGCATTTTTTTCTGACATATTTTTAAAAATTGGAACATATGAGCATTTTTTCGCTGTCATTTTTTTGACATTTCAATAAAAAATGCACTTTTCTTGAATTAATTTTATTTTTTACTACCATAATCCAAAAAAAACTATTACTTTCGATTGATTTATTAATTTATTTATTAACTGACCTAATTAATTACGAATGAAAAAACTATTACTTAGCAGTATGTGGGTTTTAATGTTCATAGCATCACATGTCTATGCACAAACTCGTACCATCACAGGAACTGTAACCGAAAAAGATGAGGGCGGACCTCTACCAGGCGTTAGTGTAACTATCAAAGGCACTAAAACAGGCACCCAGACTAATGCTCAGGGTAAATTTACAATCAGTGCAAGCAATGGCCAATCACTGGTATTTACATCTGTTGGTTACTTAACCAAAACTATTGAAGTAACCGGCGCAACCATTAACCTGGTTATGGAGTCTAACCAAACTCAATTGGCAGACGTTATGGTTATTGGTTACGGTACACAAACACGTAGAGATAACGTGGGTAGCGTTGCCCAGATTAAAGGTGGCGCGGTAGCCGAGCAGCCGGTTCAAAACTTTGAGCAGGCTTTAGGCGGTAGAGCTGCAGGTGTGCAGGTTACTATGGCTAACGGTGTATCAAACACCCCTCCTGTTATCCACATCCGTGGTACAAACTCCATCTCCTTAAGCTCACAACCACTATTTATAGTAGATGGTATCCCTGTATTTACAGGTGACTTGAGCACCAATATTGGTGGTGAATCAGGCGGTAACGCATTGGCCAACATTAATCCGGACGACATCGAAAGTATAGATGTTGCTAAAGATGCGTCTGCAACAGCTATTTATGGTAGCCGCGCCGCAAACGGTGTGGTATTTGTAACCACAAAAAAAGGTAAAAAAGGTAACGCGGTAGTAACAATTGACAGTTGGATAGGTTCAACTTCAGTAACCCGTTTACCAAAAGTGTTAAATGCGCAACAATATGTTGACATTAAAAATGAGGCGATGATGAATTCGGGTATTTATAATACCACTGTAACCACTCCTCAAACTAAAGCACTTGCTTATACTACTTTAACCCCAGGTCCTGATGGCAAACCAATTGATACGGATTGGGAAAAATTGTTATACAGAAGGGCTACTACTTACAACACCACTGCAAGTATATCTGGCGCTACAGATAAAACAAGCTATTACTTGTCATCAAACTGGACCAAACAACAAGGTATATTACAAGGTGATGAATTTGATAGCAAAGGTATGTTAGCCAATGTTGATCACAAAGCTAATAAATACATCAGCATAGGTGGTAAAATTTCTTATACTAACAACCAAAACTTGGCTCGTGTTTCGTCTGGATCATTAGGCGGTGAAGCGTATTCAACCAACGGTTTAGGTCGTTTGGCTATTTTGCTTCCACCTAACTTAAGCCCATACAATAATGACGGGTCTTATAACTTAAACGGTACCACCATTGGTATCATGAACAACAAAGGTTATTCAAATAGCTATCCTAATCCTCAGCCATATTTGGACCTTGACCGTGAAAATACAGAGCTTAACCACGTTGCGGCAAATATCTACTTTCAAGTAAACCCACTACCATGGATCACATTGAAAACGGTTTATGGTATTGATTATATATTTGCAAACAGCGACTCATTTGCTGATCCTATTGCTAATGCCAATGCACAGGCAATCGATAACTATTCTTCAAACAAAAGATCAGTATGGACCAATACAGCACAATTTGACCGTTCATTTGGTAAACATAGCTTTAATCTGTTATTAGGTACTGAGCAACAACAAAGTAATGTAAGAGGTTTTGGTCTAAACCGAAGCATTCTTTCTGACCCGTCATTTAATGTGATCCAGGCCAACTATTCTACCAATAACCCAGGTACAATGCAATATAGCGATGACTATCTGGTATCTTTCTTTGGTCGTTTAAACTATAATTTCAGCGAAAAGTATTTCCTTTCAGCATCTTTACGTAGAGATGGCTATTCAGCCTTTGGTTCAAATTCAAAATATGGTTTGTTCCCTGGTGTAGGTTTAGGATGGGAAATCACTAAAGAGAATTTCTGGAAAACCATTGGTGCCGACAAGGTATTCAGCAGCTTTAAATTAAAAGCAAGCTATGGTAAAACCGGTAACAATTCTGGCGTAAATGCTTATCAATCTTATGGATTTTATGCCAACAGCTTATATAATGGTGCCGGTACTCTTGCACCAAGCCAAACAGGAAATAACGACCTGTCATGGGAAGTTAGCAAGAAAACAGATGCAGGTATTAGCTTTGGTTTATTTAATGACCGCATAACCGGTGATATTACCTATTACAACAATGACGTTACAGGATTGTTACTAAACGTACCAACTCCACCTTCTGCTGGTTTAGCAAGCAGCCCGTTAGTTAACGTAGGTAGCATGTACAATCGTGGTATTGAATTTAATGTTGACGCGAACGTGATGAGGTCAAAAAACTTTAACTGGGATGCCAACTTTAACATCAGCTACAACCAAAATAAAGTAACCGCTTTAAGTACTGGTACAAATTCAATAACCAACTCCACTTCAAGCCTTGAAATTGCTAATATAACCCAGGTGGGCTATTCTGTTGGTAATTTATACATTGTACGTTCAGCAGGCGTTGATCCGGCTACAGGTGAAAGAATCTTCATCAACGGTAAGGGCCAAAAAGTATTTTATTCTTATAATAACGCTGTACACTATACATATGCTGACGGCACTAAAGCTCCTGATATTAACCAGGCTGCCGACGCGGTTAACTATGCCAACGCTGTACCAAAGGTTATTGGTGGTTTTAGCAATACATTCCGTTACAAATCTTTTGATTTGAGTCTGTTATTTACTTACCAACTTGGATTTGACGTATACTACGGAACAGGCTCCACTTTAACAGATCAACGTTTCTGGAATAACTCAACCGCTATTTTGAATCACTGGACAACTCCTGGCCAGATAGCAAATTATCCAAAATTGTATTTTGGTGATAACGTATCAAACGGTACTTCTTTCCCAACAGATTTTAACACTTACAGCGGTAACTTCTTAAGGTTAAAAACTGTTAACTTAGGTTATACAATTCCCAAAACATTCTCAAGTAAACTTGGCTTATCAAGCCTGCGCTTTTACGTAACCGGCCAAAACCTATTGTTGTTTACCAAATATCCTGGCGATCCTGAAATTGCTTCAAATGGCGCTAGTGCTGCTGGTAATTCCACTCCTGGTGTTGACAGAAACACATCTGGTACAAGTAGAGCGCTTACAGCTGGCTTCTTAGTTAAATTTTAATTGTTAAATCAAACAGAAATGAAAAAGAAATTTATATTTATCATAGGCGTAGCATTACTAAGCAGCTACTCATGCCAAAAAAGCCTTTTAAGTCCTGTTTCGCAGACACAAGTTTCTGATCAGGGTGGGCAGCCATTTGCAACTTCTGACCGTATTGTGAGTCAGGTATTAGGTTTATACAGAGCAACCAGGAACGGAAATACTTTTAGTGGAAGATACCAGATCTATAACGATGTTAAAGCGGATAACTGGATCAACTCCTCTGCAAACTCGGTTACGGCTTACCAAACCTGGACAGAAACTGTGGGTTCAACCAGTTCAGAGGTTTTAAACTTATGGAACTATGCCTATGCAGCTATCAACGATGCTAATTTATTTATTGATGGCATGGCCACTTATGGCAACAAGGTTGTAAGCTCAACACTATCAGCCAATTATATTGCCGAGGCGAAGTTTTTACGTGCGCTAAACTATTATGCATTGGTTGAAATGTATTGCCAGCCATATGTAGTAAATGCAGGTGCAAGCCCTGGTTTGCCTTTACGCTTAAAAGGTAATTCGCAGGCTGGTAATTTTGACTTGGCTCCTTCAACTGTTGCACAAGTATTCACTCAAATTTTAGCTGATTTAAATGATGCAGAAAAAGGTTTGCCTGCAAGCTATGCCGATGCTACTACCAATACAACAAGGGCACACGTAAATACAGCTATCGCCTTAAAAACACGTGTATATTTAGCCATGCAGCAATATGCAAACGTAATTACCGAAGCTAACAAAATTGTGAGCGCTGCTGCGCCATTTAAAGCTCCAAGCGGTGTTGCGAACGCATTACAGGCTGATGTTACTACGGTGTTTACAAATTACACTACTACAGAGTCTGTATTTTCTTTCCCTTTCAATACAACTACAGAAACACCGGGTAGTCAATCTGCTTTAGGTGACTACTACTATAATATGGGTAAACCAGGTACGGGAGAGTTTTTCTTAAATCCTCAGGGTGTAATTGCAGACCCTAATTGGAAAGCTACAGATAAAAGAAGATCATTTATCTATCAGTCTACTATAAATATCAATAAATACCTTACAAAATGGTCTCTGCCTTCACCGTATCCAGATTGGGCTCCGGTGATCAGGTACGCCGAAGTTATCCTTAACCTTGCAGAAGCAAGAGCGCGTCTAACTCCGTTAGATCCGCAAGCTATCGCGCTATTAAATGCTATACGCGGTAGGTCTGATGCAAGCACGGTATATACAACCGCAAGCTTTGCAAGCGGCGATGATTTAATTGCAGCTATTATGCAGGAAAGAAACATTGAATTGTTAGGCGAAGGATTTAAATGGGCCGATCTATGGCGCTTAGACCAACCTATCCCGGCTAAAGGATCAGTTAAGGCGGTTGCCCCAACCGACCCGAACTACATTTGGCCAATGTCTGGTAATGAGCAACAATACAATAAGCTTATCGGCAGATAATATTACTTAATACAATAAACAAAAAGGCCGCCTTAAACATTGGGCGGCCTTTTTTTGTTTATTATTTACACCATAATTTAATTAATAATTTATTAACTGTTGTGAACAAATTACGATAATAGATTGATTTACAAATAAAATATAAAAAATGAAGGAATAAATTGGGAATTAACAAATCGTAATAATTATATTTGATTAACCTAACCTTAAATATATGTCGATTAAGAAAAAATACGATAATACCATTATCACGGTTATTCAATTAATTAGGGAACTTAGCTTACCAATAACAAACACGACACTCACTACCGAGCTTGAACTCCATCCCAACTTTCCCAGTTTATTAGCTATCAGCGATGTTTTAAGCCAGTATAATATAGCCAACTATCCCTTTAGCAATATTACATTTGAGCAGCTAAAAACTATACCATGCCCTTTCATAGCACACACCAATACCCGTGGTGATGAATTTGTAGTAGTAAAAGAAATAAATGAGCATGAGATAATATTTAGTAACAAATCACTAAGCATTGACTTATTTACTAAAAGATTTGACGGAACAATATTGATCATTGAGCCATTAGCAGATGCCGGAGATCCTAATTATAAACAAAACAGGTGGCAGCAGCTTTTAAATTCGTTACGTAACCCGGTAGCCATAATCGGTTTACTAATCGCCGCTATATTGGCATTACTATTTCACTCTTCCTATTTTAATGGCTTCAACTGGCAGGTAGCCGCAATTACCCTGTTTAAGTTAGCCGGCTTAACTACAACTATATTATTACTTATACAAAGTATTGATGCTAATAATCCATTGATACAAATACTCTGTCAAAGCGATACCAATAAAAATTGCAGTGCCATATTAGCATCAAAATCCGCTAAAGTTTTTGAAGGGCTCACTTGGTCGGAAGTTGGCTTCTTTTATTTTGCAGGAACTTTTTTAACCTTCCTTTTTAATTCAAATTCGATAGGGTTGTTACAGATATTGGCTATATTGAATATACTTAGCCTGCCTTATACCTTTTATTCGATTTACCATCAAGCATTTATAGCCAAACAATGGTGTGTATTATGTTGCACCATACAAGCTTTATTATGGCTGGAGTTCATTCCGCTTATTTTAACCCTTAATCAACCCTTTGTATTGCCCGGTATACATGAATTAAGCAGCCTATTCATCTGTTTTATTATACCATTTGCCTTGTGGATATGGGTTAAGCCTGTTCTGCTTGATGCTGAAAAAATACAACCATTAAACAAGCA
>DASWOZ010000109.1:0-7594 GCA_036398535.1 Mucilaginibacter sp.
AAAACCGGGCCGGGTATAAATTTAAAGTTCCTGTCCTCACCCAATATCTCTGATCCGATAATATCCGACGGCATCAGATCCGGCGTAAATTGGATCCGGTTAAAATCCAGATCAAGCACCTGTGCAACAGTTTGTACTAACAGTGTTTTTGCCAGTCCGGGTACCCCTACCAGTAAACAGTGGCCATTGCTAAAAATAGAGATCAGTACAAATTTAATTACTTCGTCCTGGCCTATAATAACCTTGCCAATTTCACTACGTATTTGCTGATAGGTTTTTTTTAAAGCATCAGCAGCTTCTACATCAGACCCGTGTTGCATATATTTTTTAAGGATTAACTTGAACTATTGCAGTTGGAGTTGCCCACCCCTTTAACTGATCACATGATTGATATTCCGGATCAATTTTAATAAATGTTTGTTTACGCTTTTTCTCAAACCACTCGCTCACTACTTTATTGATCTTAGCTTCGTTAGCCGCTTCTTTAATTTTAGGAAAATCCTGTGTTAAATTAGCCTTGTGCGCATCAACCACTGTTTTTAAATAAAATATTTTGTAGCTCTTTTTACCTGTATTATCTGTAAATAAGATAGGTTTAGATATTTCGCCAACCTTCATGGTATCTGTAACCAACGCAATTTGCGGGTCAAGCTTATCCGTTGGGATAAATGTGGTACGAACCTGTACATTTTCCGGGTTCAATATCATACCGCCATTATACTTGGTATCTTTATTATCTGAGTAAAATGTTGCTGCTCCAGAAAATACATCGGCGCTTGTGGTTGTTCCTTTTCTGTTTTTAATCATCAAGCCATAAACGGTGTCTGCTTTAAGTCTTGCCCTGTCCAGGCTTTCCTGTGTAACTACGGGTATAATTAAAATATGCCTTGTATGTACCTGTTCGCCACGGCGCTCAATTACCTGTAAAAAGTGAAAACCGAAATCACTTTCAAATACCGGTGATATTTCGCCTGCTTTTAACTTAAAGGCCATAGCCGAAAACTCCTTAACATAGCCGCTACGGTCACCAAAACCTAAATCTCCACCCTGCCTTGCAGAACCGGGATCCTGCGAATAAGCTGCTGCAAGTGTAGCAAAGTCATCCCCTTTCTTTACACGGTCCAACAGTTCCTGTGCTTTTTGCCGGTAAATATCTTTTTCAGCTTTGGTTAGTTTAGGATCAAACTGAATTTCGCCCACCTCTACTTCTTTGTTAACAGTTGGCAAACTATCTTTCCCTATAGCTTTATAAAATTTCTCAACATCTAACGGCGTAGTATTTATCTTTTCGGTAATCTTCCCACGCATACGCTCTGCAATCAACAACTCCTTTACATCCGGGCGGATCTCATCTTTATACTGAATAATGGAACGGCCTAAAAACTGCTCCAGTTTTTCATCTCCGCCTGCTCTTTGGGTCATGCTGCGCATACGGCGGTCAACCTCATTGTCTATTTCATCTTCCTTCACCTCAATACTATCAATAATAGCCTGTGCAGCCAATAGCTTTTGAGTTACCAGGTTTTGCAATATCTGGCATTTAATTGATGGATTGGGCGGGTTTCCCTGTACCAGATAATTTGAGTAGTTTGATTCAATATCTGATCGTAATATAATGTTGTTTCCTACTACCGCTGCTATTTTATCTAATACCTGTGTTTGCGCGCTTGCAGTTGATATAAATAAAAAAACACCTATAATAGCTATTCCAATTTTTCTCATGTACTTTTTAATATGCTAATTATGTTACGGACAGTTACCCCGTAAAAACTTCGAATTTCGGTAAAATTTATTTAATTATAGTTGTATAAATGTGTCAATTAAATTACAGTATATATATTATGCGAATATGCCAATAAAGCTTCAAACACTTTAACTACTTTTGGTTAAAATTTGTTAAAGTGACGATTGAAAACCCTGCTGCCTTACGTTTTATTATAGATGATGACCTTTATCTGCTAAACAGTGATAAAACACTTGCAGATACACCGGCGCCAACGGTAGCCTATTCGGCCCCAACTGAAACAATCGTATCCGTAGTGGCAGAATCAACACCAACAGAAACGCCAATACCTGAGTTTAAGTATCTGGGTAGTAACAAGAAGGCTTTTTTAATAATTGTACACTATACCGATAATGAATTTATTAATGAGGCGCATTTAACCGCGTTACAAAATATACTTAAACGTAAAGAACTGGAGCTGGATGACGTAGCCATATTTAATACGGCACCACATACCACCGTTACGCATGATTTATTGACCGGCTTTTTTAAGCCAAAAAAACTATTGATAATGGGTAAAAAGGCTATACCATTAAACATTGTAGCTTTAGCACTTAACCAACCCAAACAATTGGATAACTGCATGACATTATACAGCTTTAGCTTTGATGAAATGATGAGCAGTAATGACCATA
Organism: Mucilaginibacter sp.; assembly: GCA_036398535.1. Lineage (GTDB taxonomy): Bacteria > Bacteroidota > Bacteroidia > Sphingobacteriales > Sphingobacteriaceae > Mucilaginibacter. Next base: position 2,419 of record DASWOZ010000109.1, read on the forward strand.
AAAAAGCATTTTGGGATCAAATGAAAAATTTATAGCATGCAGCAATTAGTTTTTGCCACCAATAATGCACATAAGTTAGAAGAAGTTGCTGCCAAACTACAGGGCAAAATTAATTTATTGAGCCTTGACGACATTGGCTGCACCAGTGATATTGCCGAAACCGGCACTACCTTTAAAGAAAATGCAGCCATTAAGAGCCATTACATTTATGACCGGTATAAACTTAACTGTTTTGGCGATGACAGCGGGTTGGAGATTGACGCATTAAATGGCGAGCCAGGTGTGTATTCGGCGCGATATGCCGGCAAACATGGCGACCATGCAGCTAACATAGCCAAAGTATTATCCCTGTTAAAAACCGAGCCCAACCGTAAAGCGCGTTTTTGTACCGTTATATCGCTGATATGGAATGGCGAAGAGCATTTTTTTGAGGGCGTAGTTGAAGGCACTATCCGTAAAGAATTATCCGGAACAGCAGGCTTTGGCTATGACCCTATATTTCAACCCAACGGTTACAACGTTACCTTTGCCGAAATGAGCCTGGCCGAAAAGAATAACATTAGCCACCGGGCGCGGGCAATGGAAAAAGTTATCGCGTTTTTAAACTCGGTTAATTCTTAGGCTTTTTTGAAGTATCCGGCTTAACAATAATCGCAGTGTCCCTACCCGGCTTTAAAGATGGGGTATTGATTATAGATTTAGCCGCCGTATCGCTGGTTAATTTTTTTGAAGTATCCGGTTTGATCCTAACAGTGGTATCTTTACCCGTTTTTATACCCAGCGACGGAACCGGAAGCTTAGTAGCTCCATTACTCACAGATTTTCCTCCCGCAGCTTTTACAGGCATTGTCCCCTTTGGCGGGCCGCTTTTTACATCCTCGGGTTTTACGATAACCGGTGGTTTATAAGATGCTATTACATCTTCCTTTGATCTCGGCCTGTCTTTTGGTTTCCAGACAAAATTCTTTAACACCCTGTCTTCTTCCTTTACTTTATCAATAGGGAATATGTGCCCTTCATCTTTACTATAAAATCCGCCGCGCGATATTTGGCCATTTTTAAATCTTGCCAGTATCCTGCCGCTTACAGACTTATGTATCTCTGTCACCTTGTTCGTCGCACTATCCCGGTTATAAGCTATTGTTTCGCCATTACCCGTAACCAGCATGCTTGATAGCCGGTCATCCTTAAAAGTGCCGTGCATGGTTCTGCCGCCCATCTGGTTAAAATGCAGCGAATCCATTTTTTCAATATTTACGATAAACGCGGATGGATACATATCCAAATTATCCAGCTTCCGGTTTTTCATTTGCAGGTCTATCGTATCACCGGATAACTGCGACCCCTGGGTCCATATGATTGGTTTTACATACATGCGTATAGTTGAATCACTATAACTATAAAACATAGAATCGGCCTTTGCCTGTAAATCTGATTTAAATATTTTAGCATGGTGGTGCCCACTGATGATCCGGATCCTTGAGGTATCTACCAATCCATGATCTGCAATTAAAGTAAGCGAATCTAATTTCCGCTTATTATTAATACTATCCTGTTTCAATTTTTTAGGATCAATAGGTTTTAATAGCTTTTTAGGCGCGGCAGCTACTTTTGGTACCGGTTTTCCAAACATATCTGGATTAATCATTGATGGCAACTGCGGCGTTTTAGGCACCGCTGCCGGCAATACCTTGGGTAACTTGGTTAACAGCACAGTTTTAATCACTTTAATAGAAGTATCCCTATTATTAAACTCAAACCGCTGCTTTTTTAATGCTTTAAGATCTTTATAGGTCAAAATCTGCGTTTCCAGAGTGTCTGCCCCCATAAATAATGAATCGCGTTTAACAGCATCGGGCGGTTTAACGGCTATTGGCTTATCTTTTACCGCGCTATCAATTTTAACCTTTATCACACTTTCGCCTTTAGCTACTATTGCTTTAGTTTTTTCAGTTGCAACTTGATCCGGCATTTTTTTGATAATCGCAATTTCCTTGCTTTGTACCGCTAATTTTTTTAACGTATCAGCTTGGCCCGATAACTTTTTAACCATAGAATCTGCTTTTAATACGGGCAGTTTCTTTTTAGTCGTATCCACTTTCGTGGTATCTTTATCCTCCGTAACAAAAACAACATAGGCGTTTTGTGTAATTACGGCCCGGTCATCTTCTTTATAATATTCGCCTAACTCGCCTTTTATAGTCGTCTTTTGTTCCTCATCATTAAATGTGACACGCTTAACCGCGCGGCCGTAGCCTTTTAGCCGGTCATAAAATAAGCTATCGCCTTTTAAAGTTTTGGTGCCCTGCGCATACCTGTTTTTCTTACCAAAAAACGCCTGCTCGGTAATGGTATTATAAGTACCATTTTCTGTGTACAGGGTGTCTTTATCCTTGGCGCCTAATATATTGGTTGGCCCATAAAAGTAAGCTATTCTTGTACCGCTGTTATAGCGCAGGGTATCGGTTTTTATTACCGCATCTGTTGTGGTACATACCACATTATACCTAAAGTACGAGTCGCGCGAGAAGGCAAAATAATACCCATTTTTACTTACCAGCGTGTTGCCTTTATTCACCAGTTTGCCACCGCCTGTGTAAGTAGCAATGCGTGTGGCGGTATTATAGGTTAAATAATTAGTGGTTAAAATGGCGTCTTTATCAATCATTTTAACGTTATCTGTTAAAATAGCTACTTTGGTATTACCATCATAATTAAGCTTATCCGAATAGATATTTAGCGTATCGCCCTGGTTTATATTCACATGGCCAAAGGCATCAACCATATTTTTATCCGGATAAAAATAGGCACTGTCAGAGCGTAAGATAGAAAAATCCTGTCTGAAAACGCCCTGGTGTACCTTTACAATATTCTTACCATCAGCACCTTTATTAGATTCTAATGTAGACGATGAAACCAGGATCACTTTTGATTTTTTTTGGCCAAAAACCCACCCCGCCGTAAGCAAAAACAAGAAGATTAAAATACATTTCTTCACGATGGCAAAATTAGTTTTTTGTTGGGGTTATTAAATTAATAATTTTGATGATGCTCCCGGTAAAAAAATTCATTGATTTTATTGAACAAAACAAGCTGTTTGAGCGCGATAGTAAAGTGCTGGCCGCAGTAAGTGGGGGTATGGACTCTGTATTGATGGTTCATTTATTAAAAGTTGCCGGATTTAATTTTGGCATAGCGCATTGCAATTTTCAACTGCGTGGTGATGAATCCGTTGCCGACGAAGCTTTTTGCAAAAAGCTTGCCGAACAATTGGAAGTACCGTTTCACGTTGTAAAATTTGATACTCAACTTTTCGCTACCGGCAAAAAAATATCAATCCAAATGGCAGCCCGCGATTTGCGCTACCAATGGTTTGAGCAAATGAGGCTGACTGCAGGCTACTCAGTTATCGCGCTTGCGCATCACCAAAACGATGCGATTGAAACAATATTGTTAAACCTTACCCGTGGTACCGGCATTGCAGGCATACATGGCATTTTACCCAAAAACGGGGTGCTGGTACGCCCGCTTTTATTTTTAACCCGCCAGGAAATACAAAGCCTGATTACGGCCAAGCAATATAATTATGTAGAGGATAGCTCAAATGTTTCTGTAAAATATGCGCGCAACAAGATCAGGCTGGAAGTGATCCCTAAATTAAAAGAGCTTAACCCCGGTTTAGAAAATACGTTTGAAAATAATCTGAAACACTTCCGGGATCTTGAGCTGTTATTAGAACTAAAGCTGGAAGAGTTAAGAAACGAATTGCTGGTGCCTGTTAGCGATGAAATCCATATTTCATTAGCCGGGATAAAAAAGCTTAATCCTAAACGGTTATTGCTTTTTAAGCTGTTACAGGAATATGGCTTTAATGAAACCGCTATTGACGATCTGCTAACCAGTCTGGATAAACATCCGGGGCGGGTATTTGAAGCGCCTGCCTTTAAGCTGATACTGGACAGGGATAAAATCATCCTCGCAAAAATCAACAACAGCCCCCCGCAAAGTGTGCTGATCAATCCAACAGATCATACCGTAAATTTTGGCGATTATAAACTGACTGTACTACATGACGATAGTCCGCTGATTATAAAGGACAATCCGTTGTCCGTATCCATTGATACGGAATTGTTGGTATATCCGTTAACTATGCGCACCTGGCAGCAAAGCGATTATTTTTATCCGCTGGGGATGAAAACACGTAAAAAGTTAAGCGACTTTTTTATTAATCAAAAAGTTCCGTTACATACAAAAAATGAAGTTCCGCTGTTAATTAATGGCAATGGCGAAATGATATGGATTGGCGGTTACCGGCCGGATGAACGGTATAAAGTGAACAAAAACACCAAAAAAGTAACTATATTCGAACTGTACAAATTAGCATGAGCGATAAAACAGTTTTTACCGAAAAGCAGTACCTGGGTAGGGAGTTTATCCCTATAACTATACGTTTGGCTTTGGCCATGTTTTGTTTTGCCGTTGTTTTTTTTACGGACGAACGCGAACGAAGCGGAGATTTGCTGATAGTAGTAGGCTTTGCTATCATTATCATTTCTATCATTATGGGCTTTTTGTTGCATTTCCGTACAAGGGTTCAAAACAAAAGCATTTTATTGGATGGCTTGTGGACCACCCGCCTGGTAAAAATTGATTTAAACAGCATTGTAAAAGCCGAAAAAGGCGTATACAGCAGATACCTGTTTAACAACCCGGTTTATAACCTGCACACCAAAGGGACCATACGCTTTTTTACCGCCGGAAAAGAAGCTATTCACCTGACTGACCGGGACGGATTGGTTTACATTATCGGCTCGCAGCAAGCCAATGATTTTTTAAGGGCAATTAAGGCAGAGATGCAATAGAAACGCAAAGTAGTATTGCGTTTCTACGATCTCTCTTTCAAACTATTTTTTCAATCCAATTTCACGTAAACGTTCGTCCAAGTATTCACCTGCGGTTACATCCTCGTATTTTTTTGGATGTTCGGCATCAATGGTTGACGGTAAAGAGGTAAGATCCATATCAGATACGGGGTGTAAAAAGAATGGCACTGAATAACGGGAATTTTTCATCAGCTCGCGCGGCGGGTTAACTACCCGGTGTGTGGTTGATTTCAATTTATTGTTAGTTAAACGTTGCAGCATATCGCCAACATTAACTACCAGATCCTCGCCAT
>DASWOZ010000110.1:0-18223 GCA_036398535.1 Mucilaginibacter sp.
AATAGCCGGGTTGACAGGTTCATAAAACAAGGTCCCTACTGTGCTATTATTTTTATAAAGCAGCCATGTACCGGCAACAATTACAATTAAAGTAAGCACTAATAGCAGCACCATCCACCCTATTATACTTGGCGTATTAAATTTTTTAAAGGCCAGGTAATGCCCCAGCACCAAATAACCAATGTAGCCCGCAAAATAATGCAGATCAACCTGCGGATTAAATCTTGCCAGATAGGGTTGGTTTAAAAGCATTACGCCAAACCAAACCAGTATAAAATATAAGATCTCGCTGTCGGTTGCGTTACGTACAAATTTACCAATTACAGGTATCACAAAATATAAGCCTATCAGCATATATACATACCATAAATGATAAGAGCTGCCATATTTTAATAAGTGCGATACCTGTTTAATATTTGTCCATGCGTTTGCATCAAAAGTTATTTCCCCGTTATACCACGAGTAACCTATATAGACCAGGCTCCAGAATAAAAACGGGGTAATTATCCGGCTTAGTCGTTTGGTAAAAAAATCACCTAATTCATATTCACGGTGCAAAAGCAAAGCACCTGTTATCATTACAAACACCGGAACGGCAAACCTAACCAGCCCGTTATAAAAATCGGCAGTAAGCCAATCATTTAAAGGTACTTTTTCGTATTGCGACAGCAAAACCGCAGTGGTATGCAACACAATAACCGCGTATAAAGCAATTAGCCGCAAATTATTTATCCAGTCTATAGGTTGATGCTTTACCGGGGCCATTAGGTTTTAAATATATCTAAAAGTATCCTATTTCTTTAAAAACAGCCCGAATGTTAATAATATGGCCATTTTATCAACACGGGTAACAACTAACAAAAACTTAACATCAACTTAATGCACTCACCCTTATGTTTGCAACATATTATTCTTTGATGTGTTAAACAATCGTTCTTTTTTCATTAATAATAAGATCAGTTAATAAATAATAAAGAGGGCTATGCTCTCTTTATTTATTTTTAGCCAAATCCCCGCAAAATAAACATGAAAATACTATATGCAATACAAGGTACAGGTAACGGCCATTTAAGCCGGTCGATGGATATTGTGCCATTGTTGCAAAAAATGGGTGATGTTGATGTACTGGTGAGCGGTACCCAAGGCGATCTTACACTTCCTTTCCCGGTAAAATATCAACTGCATGGCTTTGGCTTTGTATTCGGCAAATCTGGTGGTGTTGACCTTTGGAAATCATTCCTGAAATCCCGTTTCCGTAAGTTCATTAAAGAAATAAATGGCCTGCCTGTTGATGACTATGATGTAGTGATCAATGATTTTGAGCCGGTATCGGCATGGGCATGTTATCTGAAAAATAAACCCTGCATAGGCTTAAGCCACCAGGCGGCGGTACTTAGCCCTAATGCGCCATTGCCGCCAGATACTGATATGATGGGCCGGCTAATACTTAAACATTACGCGCCGGTTACAGTTCAGTACGGCTTTCATTTTAAATCTTTCGGGCCCAATATATTTACACCGGTAATAAGGCAACAGGTTCGTGATGAAAAAATAGAAAATAGGGGCCATTATACCGTTTATCTGCCCGCCTATGATGATAAACGCTTAATTAAGCGCCTAACCGATTTTAAGGATATTGAATGGGACGTTTTTTCTAAACATAACAAAAAGATCTTCCGCCATAAAAATGTATTTATTCAGCCTATTAATAATGAAGGCTTTATAAAAAGCATGGCGCAAAGCGCCGGTGTACTTTGTGGTGGCGGCTTTGAAACCCCTGCCGAGGCTTTGTATATGAAAAAAAAGTTATTGGTTATCCCCATGAAAACTCAATACGAGCAACAGCTTAATGCGGCGGCCTTAAAGCAAATGGGCGTTCCGGTTATTAAAAGCTTAAAACATAAACATAACGAAGTAATACTGGATTGGATAAATAACGGCAAACCGGTAAAAGTAAATTATCCGAATAATACCCAACTGATACTTGACCTGGTTTTTAAAGAGATAGGTACAGGTGAACTGGCTATAGCACATTAACTAAACCTTAAAACCCCCAGAGCCGTTATCCTTAAATTGACGTGAGTTCTTTTAGCCTCCTTCCGCGCAGCGAAGGGCGGCAAGCGAAGCTAAGCCGGGGTGGGTAAACGAAGTGCGCGGGGTTTCAATATACCGGGTTTAAACCATCGCTATTTTAAACTACCTTTGATCAAAACCAATATCATGGCACAAAAAGTAATCACGGTAAATATTAATGTATATGAGCAAAGCGTAACCAACCGCCATGCTGCTTATGAAATGACTTTTGTAAATAAGTATTTAGATGAAGGTTGGGTGATCAAAGAAACCATTCACAATGTAATGTCGGCCCCAAGTTGGATGAATATTACTTTTATATTAGAAAAGTAGATTAGTTGGTTGATTAACTTATATCAGTAACCTTAATTGTTAACCACTCACTTAATCAACCTATTCAATCTCATCAACTAATTTCTCCAGCACCTCCAATTCGATAGGCACTTTGGGTATTCCAAACTTTGTTTCAGCGTGGAAGGGTAAGCGTTTACCCGTACGCTGATAGCCACGCCTCACGTACCAATCTATTAATTGGTGCCGGGTAGTAATAACCGTCATGGTTATAACTGGCTTGTTCATATTTTTGGCAAACAGTTCAGCCTCTTGCAATAATCGGCGGCCCAAACCTTTATCCTGTAAATGCGGCAACACACTTAGCATACCTAAATACAGCTTTTCGCCTTGTGCTTCCAGGTAAACACAGGCTTCAATTTCACCCGCATCGCTGGTATATTTTAATATCGTGATGTCCTTATCGTTTATATATTCGGTTAAAGTGTCAGTATCTATGCGCGCGCCATCTAAAATGTTCGCTTCTGATGCCCAGCCCCTAAGTGACTCTTCACCGCGATAAGCCCTATTTACCAATTCATGAAGTGCAGGCACATCCTCAATTGTTGCTTTACTGATGGTCATACCTGTGCTTATAAATTTCGGTAATCCTCACGTACCGGGCTAAAAATATCTACCAGCTTACAATCGGTAAGGGCAACGCCGCTATGAAAAACATTAGCGGGTATTACAGCAAACGTACCTGGCTCTAAAACTTGCGGAACGTCATTCACGGTCAGCTCAAACTTACCCTCAATTACAAAAGCGCACTGCTGGTGTACATGCTGATGCCGGGGCACCACGCTACCGGCGGTGACGTCAATAAAGTTGATGGTATTGTTATCGGTATGTATCAGTTTAGACAAATAGCCGGGCGCTATTTTTTTAGTTGGTATATCTGCAAACCGGCGAAAAATAGGAGTATCCATAATAATTTTTTGAAGGCTAAATATAGTATCCTTTTACTTTAAAATAACCTTGGTAGCGCCATAGCCAAATTTTTCTTTACGGGCATCCATAAAGGTTTGTATCCGGTTATTTTTGCTTAACAACTTATGCAGCTCATGTTTTAAAATACCATTGCCCGCGCCATGTATAAAAGTAATATCAGGCAATTGGTTCACTATAGCCGCATCCAGTGCTTTATTAAAATGATCAATCTGTATCTTTAAAATTTCTGCCCCATTTAAAAACAGGTGGTCGTTGCGCAGCTTTTCAATATGCAGGTCAACTTCGGGTACGGCTTTTACCGGTTCGTTTTTTTCTTCTGCCGGTTTAAAAAAGCTTTCCTTTAATTGCTGGGCATCAATAACAAAGTCAGGTTCGTCAAGTTGTATCAGCCATCCGGGTTGGTTTACTAATGGCAACTGCTTTTTGGCGTCTGCAAAATCTTTAGCCTTAAACTTTTCATTTACTACCAATGGCGTTACAGGATTAACATTTTGGGTAGAATAATAAACTATATTAAAAATAAATTTAGGCCATAATTGCAGATCAGCCAATTGAGCCGAATAAATTTTCATTGCCGATTGCGGAGCAATTATACCTGCATACTCCCCTTTATGGGCTGCCTGTTTTTCGGTAGTTAAAGCTACTAATAACTGGTATGAGGTATCATTTATCAAATTAAAGTGCACTACCGAGTTGGCTTTGGGGTCGCTTATAACGCCAATATAAATACCCTTGGCTTTAAATTCGCCGGCAGGTATAGGTTGCTCATTAACAACCGTATTTTTGCCGGTACCGGGTGCATGGTAACCATGTACAGTAGTTACTTTACTGGCTAAAACAGGTATCTCAAAATCATCCTCGCCGGTTACACCAATCATATCCTCGTCAATAATGCGGGTAACAAAACCCTCCATCTTTTCGTCAACAAAACGCACAAAATCACCTAACTTATATTTCATATATTATTTACTATCTGGCCAAAATTACTACAATAAAATCATCGTGTTACTTTTATCTTATATCTATCCTACAAGAAAGATTTCTTTTTATCAGATCAGAAAAACTTTTAGTGTCTAACCGATAATACCATCAGACGAAAGCTGCAATTCTATCAAGGGCGTTATTTAAGGATGATTTCTGCCTTGATGGGATACAACCTATGCCTGTTTTAAAAGACATTGATATTATTTTATACGTAGAACAATATTAATATCACTGCTTATTGTATGCTTAAATGCCGGCTAAGCAAATTAAAAATAAAAAACAGCAACTATTGACAGTAGGTTTTGATGAATTTTGATGACGATGGGCCATTTGGTGTTAGTAACTAAGAATAACAACTCCCTGCCCTAAAAAATAAAAGCCACCCGTATAAATACGGATGGCTAATTATTGCTATTTAATACCCCTATTAAAATAACCTCTGTAAAATAAGATATTATTTTTTTGGTAAACAAACCAATCGGGGATAAATTATTAAAAACATACTTATAGGTATGTTTTTGGACCTTTTTTGCTAATCATTATGCCTGTTGAATGGAATCATTCAAATCATTCGCAGTAGCCTTTACTTTTGATTTGGCCTCATTAATGCCATTATTACCATACTCTTTCGCATCTTCCACACCTCCGCTAAATTTCGATTTAGCTTTGTCAACCACGTTGCTGCCATATTCTTTTAAATCGCCTACTGTTGATTGTGCTTTATCTTTTGCCGAAGCAACCAGATCGTTTACATAGTCTGCAATATCGTTTCTAAGCCCTTCACCGCTATTTGGGGCCAACAATAAACCTAATGCAGCGCCTGCTGCTGCACCTACTAAAAGTGCTGCTATAATTTTTGTTTGATCTTTCATAATTTCTGCTTTTTGTTACTATGTAATAAATATACAACAACGGTGCCAGCCTTTAGTTAAAATTAAATGAATTGAAATTTGGGGCAAAAAAAAGCACCCACCAAAATGGTGGGTGCCGATACGTTTAATGACTTATATTATAATTAAATAACCTTTACATTTATCGCATTTAAACCTTTTCTTCCGTTCTCTACTTCAAACTCCACTTTATCATTTTCACGGATCTCATCGATCAGGCCTGTTGAATGAACAAATACGTCTTGGCCACCACTGTTAGGTGTAATAAAACCAAACCCTTTTGTTTCATTAAAAAATTTTACTGTTCCTTCTTTTTGCATTATTTTATTTATTAAAACGCAAAGGTAGGCATTTAATTTTGAAATACTTGCTAAAAGCGGTTACGCTATATACCGGGTACCATCAATGGTATTTCCACAACCTTTTAATTATGAATTTTAAACTTACTGGTTATTTATGCCTTGATTTACACAGTAAATTTTAAGTTTGCCATATATAACATTTTACCTTAATGAAAGCATTTATCTTCGACCTTAACGGCACCATGATCAATGATATGGAATACCATACCAAAGCATGGATGCATTTATTTAATGAACAACTGGGTGCCAATTTTACGTGGGATGAGGTAAAACCCCAAATGTATGGTAAAAACCCCGAGGTGCTGGTACGCATGTTTGGGCCGGAGCGCTTTACGCTGGATGAAATGAACCGTTTATCTTATGCCAAAGAAGAAGCCTACCAAAAAGCGTTTTTACCCAAATTACAACTCCTGCCCGGTTTAGCTTCATTTTTAGAGAAAGCTTATCAGGCAGGCATCGTCATGGCTATAGGGTCAGCAGCTATACCATTTAATATTGATTTTGTACTGGATAATCTAAACATCAGGCATTACTTTAAAGTAATTGTAAGCGCCGATGACGTGGTACTAAGCAAACCTCACCCCGAAACTTATTTAAAAGCCGCCCAATTATTAGGCGTTCCGCCAGAGCAATGCCTGGTGTTTGAAGATGTACCCAAAGGCGCCGAGGCAGCAGCCAACGCCGGCATGGAAACTGTTATTTTAACCACCACACATCAGCAGCATGAATTTGACGGCATGACCAATATTATTCATTTTTCCGACGATTTTACGGGAGCGTTTTTTGATGATCTGTTAGAAAGATAATGCCATCCGAACGATAAATTGATACCGTTCGGGATGACGGGATAGTTTGTGGTTATTTATTTACTGTTTGCAGTTTCAATATGCTTACAGAATAGGGATCAAATGTCCTGGTAAACGCCTTACTGATACCCTTTATTTTTGAGGTAACAGGTACTATTTTTTCCGGATCATTGATGGTATTGGTATCCTCCGGTTTATCACCTTTAATCACCACCAGCGTACCGTCTGCTGATAAATTACCAACTCCTTTTAAGTCAATATCCACAGGCTGTGATTTACCTGTAGCATTTACAACTTTAAGATAAACAGCACCCGTTTTAATATCTTTTGTAGCTACATAAAATAGAGCCGGTATAGGTGCAGGCATTTTATTGGCTAAACTATCCTTTTTATTAGCCGGCCTGGTTTGCGTTGGTATATTAACACCGGTTACAGGTACAACTTTATTACCGATATAACTGCTGAACATTTTTGAACATAATAAGATGGCGAGCCAAAACTTGTTAAGGCGTTATAGCCGATCAGATCCGAATCCCATTGCCAGGCTTTTGGCGCGGTGGCGGTAGCTGTATTTACGTTTACAAACATGGGTGCATAGCATGAACGCTCAACCAGGTCAGCGTTTCGTTCCATGCCTGTCATCCACGCCGCGTCACCCAATGCAGCGTTTAAGTTGGTTGTAGGCGCACCTTCGCGTGTTGCCCACTCGCCTACAAATATCTTAGGGCCTTTACGGTCATATTTATCATAATGGGTTGCGTCTTCTTCCATCTCCCATGCATTACGGTAATAATGCTCATCCAGCATAGCAGGTTTAGGGCCGGTAGTTACCATTAGTTTTGGATACTGCGCATCGGCAATAGTTGAAATACAACGCAATTGCGGATACTTAGCTTTTATAGCCGAACGAAACTGGTTGAACCGGCCATCATAGCTATTTGATTTATCGAACCAATCTTCGTTACCAATTTCAATGTCTGTTAATTTAAATGGTGCCGGGTGGCCATCTGCCGCACGTTTGGCGCCCCAATAGGTATGCACATCACCCATTACATATTCAATTTCACTTAAGGCATCTTCTACATAAGGTTTCAGCAACGGACCGGCATCTACATGGTCGCCACGAAGTGAATAGCCTGCATAAACCGCAAGTAAAGGCTCCATCTTAGCGTCTTCGCACCACTCCAAAAATTCAAGCAAGCCTAAACCATCCGAAGCCCGGTAACCCCACGAGCCATTGTGACCAGGGCGATTTTCAAGTGGACCTAAAGTAGTTTTCCATGGGAAAGCGTCATTTATATAATTCCCCTCTAAATAATTACCTCCCGGGAAACGAAGAAATTTTGGTTTCATGTCAACCATCAGCTTCATAATATCTATCCTGCTTCCGTTAGGGCGATTGTTATAAGTTGGCGGAAATAAGGAAACGAGGTTGAAATAATAAACACCTGTACGGTTTGTTGAAATAACAAAACGCGTGGCCGCTGTTGGTTTAACATCGGCTTTAGTGGTTAACTTTAATTCATATTTTTTCCAAAACGGACTTTTAACTAAGTTAATAACCCCCGAAGCATAGATTGTTTTACCATCATTACTTTCCATACTTACGGTTATTGGCCCTGCTGTATCGTCATCAATTGCCGGAAGAGCGGGGGTAGCTGTCGCCGGGGAATTTGGGCGGCGGGGAATAGGTGTATTGCCTGTACCCTTAATATAAAAGGACGCCTTGTAAGTGGTACCCGGCTTAACCGGAATACCCCAATAACCCTCATTGGCAATACCTGCTTTATTACCACCTTTTTCAACAATAAGCCTTAAACAGGTAGTTAACGCGCCGTTTATTGCATTGCGTTGCTGATCGCCGGGAACGTTTTCAGGGTTTGCGCCTACTAACTGGATAGATGCCTTTGCATCACCCTCTTGTACTACGCTCCATGCTTCGGGGGTTGTTGGGTTATCCTTAAATATCCGGTTCCTTATTAATTCGGCATACAAGCCGCCATCATAAGAATGGTTGATCTCCTCTGTCATCAATCCGTACAACTTAGGGCTTACATTAGCGCTGGGCTTGGTCAGGTCCAGCGTTAATTTTGCGTTTTGGGCATTTACATTGGCTGCAATAAAAAGGCAGAATGTACCAATTGCAGCAAAGCTTAACTTCTTCATAATAATTAGGTTTATAATTGGTTTATATAATTTCGCGAGTGGTCAGCCTCTTATTATTTATTCATCTGATAATATACCTCGTTCCATTTCAACTCATTTTTTAACTGGCGAAGCTGGGTATCCTGATCTATCAATATATATTCAATTCCGGCTATTTCCGCGAAATCTTCCATATGAACAGTGGTTAAATTTTGGCTATAGCAGGTATGGTGCGCCCCCCCGGCTAATATCCATGCGGCGCAGCCGGTTTTCATGTCCGGATACGGTTTCCACAACACACGTGCTACAGGTAACTTAGGCAGATCATGCTCAGGTGCTACCGCTTCTACCGTATTTACCAGCAGCCTGAAACGGTTACCCATGTCTACTATCGAGGCATTAAGCGCCGGCCCACCCGCCACATTAAATACCAATCGCACAGGGTCGGCTTTGCCGCCAATCCCTAATGGGTGTACTTCACATTTCGGTTGCCCGTGCGCAATAGACTCACAAATTTCCAGCATATGTGAACCTAAAACCATTGGGTTAGCCGGATCAAAATGGTAAGTATAATCTTCCATAAAGGCATTACCGCCTTTCAATCCGCTGCCCATTACTTTCATGGCACGCACCAGCGCGGCAGTTTTCCAATCGCCTTCGCCTGCAAAGCCATAGCCTTTGCCCATTAAACGCTGCGCGGCTATGCCCGGCAATTGCACCATGCCGTGTAAATCTTCAAACGTATCTGTAAAGCCTTTAAAGTTGCCATCCTGTAGAAAGGCTTGTAAGCCTAATTCAATTTGAGCCGCTTCTCGCAAAGAGCCATATTGTTCACCGCCCTTACGCAACGATGGCACAACAGCATACTGTGCTTCATATTCGGCAGTTAGCCTGTCAATTTCTATATCACTTATGGCATTTATCACTTTAGCCAGATCGCCTATGCCATAGGTATTTACCGAATAGCCAAACTTCAATTCAGCTTCAACTTTATCACCTTCGGTAACGGCTACAAAGCGCATATTGTCACCAAAACGGGCAAACTTAGCACCCTGCCAATCATGCCAACCTGCTGCTACACGACTCCAACCGCCAATCTGCGCTAACACCTCGTTATCTTGCCAATGGCCCACTACCACTTTGCGGTTTATACGCATACGCGATACCATAAACCCAAATTCCCTGTCGCCATGTGCGCTTTGGTTAAGGTTCATAAAGTCCATATCAATGCTATCCCACGGGATATCACGATTAAATTGGGTATGTAAATGCAACAATGGCTTTTGTAATACTTTCAACCCACCAATCCACATTTTGGCGGGCGAAAAGGTATGCATCCAGGCAATTACGCCAATGCAACTTTTAGTATGGTTGGCTTCCTGTAAAATGCTGTGTATCTCCTCAGTTGATTTTACCGTAGGCTTAAATATAACCTGTACAGGTATTTGACCGGCATCGTTAAGTGAACGGGCAATTTGCTGCGAATGCTCAGCCACTTGCTTTAACGTTTCCTCGCCATATAAATGCTGGCTGCCGGTAACAAACCAAACTTCTAACTTTTTTAAATCAACCATGTGAGCTGTGCTTTTTTATTTGAATTAACTAATGACTTAATGACCAATGACACAATGACTAACCTACTGCCCATAATAGGAGTTTGGCCCGTGTTTACGTTCATGATGCTTTTTAATGAGCGCGTCTTTTAATCGTGAAACTTCGGGATTGATCTGCTCGGTTAATAAAGCCATGTGTGCAATAGCTTCCAATACGGCACTGTTATAAACCGCTTTGGCAGCATCTTTACCCCATGTAAATGGCGCGTGGTTACCAATTAATATCATTTCCAAATCTTTATAACTCAAACCAAGCTCACGCAGGCAGTTCAATATCTGGCACCCGGTTTGGTATTCATAATTACCCTGTATCATTTCATCGCTCATGGGTGGCGCGCAGGGAATATCAACCGTATTGTGGTCAGCATGGGTAGTACCATAAATAGGAATATCCCGGTTTGATTGTGCCCAGGCGGTAGCATAGGTGGAGTGGGTGTGGCAAATGCCGCCTATCCCCTCACATTGCTTATATAATACGGCATGTGTTTTAGTGTCTGACGATGGCCTTAAAGTACCTTCAACCACATTCGCGTCAAAATCAACAATCACCATTTTTTCCGGCGACAGTTCCTCATACGGAACACCGCTTGGCTTTACCGCAAAAACACCCAGTTCCCTGTCGGCGGCGCTTACGTTGCCGAAGGTATATAGCACCAGGTTTAGTTTAGGCAATTGCATATTAGCCTCGTAAGCTAATTGTTTAATATGCTGATATTTGCTCATGATATTCAATTTAGGCAGGCACAGCGGTATGCTGTTCAATATAAGCCGCCAGTTGTTTATATTTTTTATAGCGTTCTTCGTATAGACATGCACGTGTTCCATCCGGCGAATAGGTTGTGTCAAATCCACCGCCCATAGCTTTCATAGCATCTTCTACTTTAGGATAGATACCTGCCGCGGTTGCCGCAAACATAGCCGCACCTAAAGCACAGGTATGCTCAAACTGGTGTATGCGGATAGGCATCTGCAACACATCTGCCATCATCTGCATAATGTAGGGCGATTTTTTAGCCACGCCACCAATACCTATTAAGCCTTTTACAGGTACACCTTCTGTATTAAAACGCTCTACAATAGCTTTGGCGCCAAAGCAGGTACTTTCTGCCAATGCCCTGAAAATTCTTGGTGCATCACTGCCCAGGCTTAAACCGGTTAGCGCGCTTTTCAGCAATTGGTTAGCATCTGGCGTACGGCGACCATTCAGCCAGTCTACAGATAGCTCCGCGTTTTCATCCATTGGCAATAAAGCGGCCTGTTTGCTTAACTCAGCAATTATTTTATCTGATAATTCAAGCCGTAAAGCATTAGCAGTTTCAGCGTCAATCAATTTTGATTGCGCCAACATATCCTGCAACGGCCACGAAAGCAAGTTTTTAAACCAGGCATAGGTATCGCCAAAAGCAGACTGCCCTGCCTCTAAACCCACCATTCCCGGAATTACCGAGCCATCCACCTGTCCGCAAATGCCTTTTACTAATTTATCCTGTATGTCTTCATTTGGCGCTACCAGTATATCGCAGGTAGATGTACCCATCACCTTACTTAAATGATAGGGCTCTATTTGCCCGCCAACGGCGCCCATATGCGCGTCAAACGCGCCTACGCCAATTATTACATCGGTTGATAAGCCTAAACGTTCGGCCCAATCTGCACTTAATGTTCCGGCAGATTGATCAGAGGTATAAGTTTCTTTATATAATCGATCTGTAAATCCTTTTAATAAGGGATCAAGTGAGCTGAAAAAATCATCGGGTGGTAAACCGCCATATTCCGCGGCCCATAGGCCTTTATGCCCGGCAGCGCAGCGACTGCGTTTCATATCGGCTATATCATTGCCACCGGTTAATAAAAAAGGTATCCAATCGCAATGCTCTACCCATGAGTAACAAGCCTGCGCGACTTTAGGATTAATCCTTAATGTACGCAGCAACTTGGCCCAAAACCACTCGGACGAATAAATACCGCCCACATATTGTAAATAATTAACCGGGGATTTAGCAGCATGTTCATTGATCTCTGCCGCTTCTTTTACCGCGGTATGATCCTTCCATAACACAAACATGGCATCAGGCTCATGTTCAAACCCGGGCAATAATGATAGCGGGATACCGTGCTTATTTACGGCTATGGGCGTTGAACCTGTAGTATCAACAGCAATGGCTTTAACCGCCGATGCAGCATCAGCGCCCGCCATCTTAATACAGTTTTTGATGGTATGTTCCAGCCCTTCCACATAATCCAACGGGTGCTGCCTGAATTGATTTTTCGCGGCATTGCAATATAAGCCTTGTTTCCAGCGGGGATATTGAAAAACAGAAGAAGCTAATTCTTTACCGTTGCGTGCATCTACAATTACAGAACGCACAGAGTCCGTCCCGTAATCTACACCAATAACATATTGGTTGGTATTCATTGGTTAATTAGTTATAACTGATTAACCAAATGTAGATATAAAATATATAATTATAAATGTCAAATAAACATTTACAAAATGTTTATTCCGAGTATATACTTCCTACCCTGTCACGCAAGTTATAACCCGATGCCATCACTTCGCCATAGGCGCCTGCTGTACGTATAGCTATCAAATCGCCGCGGTAAGATTGTGGTAACTCTACATCTTTTTGAAAGCAATCCGTACTTTCGCAAATCGGGCCAACAACATCATAGTGTGTGGCCGGTAATGTGTGATGAGTATCGTTACCTGTTTGTGACTTTTGAATTTTGAATTTTGAATTTTGACTTAAGTTCTCAATCAAATGATAAGCCTGGTAAAGCATCGGACGGATCAATTCGGTCATACCCGCATCCAGTACCAGGAAGTTTGTTTTCATGCCATTTTTAACATACAGCACACGCGATATTAACGCAGCGCTTTGGGCAACCAGCGCACGGCCCAGTTCAAAATGAACTTCCTGGCCGGGCTTTACTTTTAAAAAATTATGGAAAACTTTAAAGTAGCTTTCAAAATCTGCCACCACATTGGTGTCAGGGTCATGGTAATCAACGCCTAAACCGCCACCTGCGTTTAGTACTTTAACGGTAAAGCCATGATCTTCAAACCAATCCTGGATCTCATTAATACGGATACAAAGACTTTTATAAACTTCCATATCTGTTATTTGCGAACCGATATGAAAATGAATCCCTAAAAATTGCAGATTGCTGCAATTACGCAAAGCCGCAGCAACATCATCCAACTGCCAGGTGTTGATACCAAATTTATTTTCTTCCAGCCCGGTAGTAATATAATGATGCGTATGCGCATCCACATTCGGGTTAATACGGATGGCTACTTTAGCCGTTTTGTTTTTCGCCTTTGCCAATTCGTTGATAATTTCCAATTCCTGTACCGACTCCACATTAAAACAAAAAATATCAGCGTCCAATGCCAGGTTGATCTCCTTGTCAGATTTACCTACGCCTGCAAAAACCACTTTATCCTTACCAAAGCCATGTTCAATAGCAGCTTTAACTTCATTGCCGCTTACACAATCCGCCCCAAAACCAAACGACTGGATCATGTCCAGCACCTTTGGATTAAAATTAGCTTTCATGGCATAATGCACATGAAAACCATACTTAGCCGAAGCTGCATGGCAAGCGGTTAATGTTTGATGCAAAACACCCAGGTCATAATAATAAAAAGGCGTTTCTAATTGATTAAAACGGGTAACGGTATCTGTATTGAACATAATTATCTTTTTACGCCCCTCATTTGCGAGGAACGAAGCAATGACGCTTTATTATTTTATAAATCCGAAATCGAAATTCCGAAATCCGAACTTTAAAACAGCCTGCTATGCAAACTTCTTAAAGTTTCTACTTTATCTTCTGTTTTTACTAAAACGGATAAATTATGACTGCTGCCGCCATAGGATATCATCCGGATAGGGATATGCTTTAAAGCCTCCAGCACGCGCGAGCCAAAGCCATGATTTTCGGTAGCAAAGTCACCTACTACGCAAACAATGGTTTGATCACTGTCAACCTCTACTATACCAAAAACTTCCAGTTCCGCTAAAATTTCTTTCAGGTAAGTGGTATCATCAATGGTTAAAGATACCGCTACTTCCGAAGTAGTAATCATATCTATCGAAGTTCTGTATCTTTCAAAAACTTCAAAAATACGGCGCAAAAAACCATAAGCCAGCAACATGCGGCTTGATTGTATTTTTATAGCGGTAATGCCATCTTTAGCGGCAATAGATTTGATCTTATCCTTCTCGCTTTCATTAGTGATCAACGTGCCCTTTGCCTGTGGGTCCATAGTATTTAGCAGGCGCACGGGGATCTTATATTTTTGTGCAGGGAAAACGCTTTGCGGATGCAATATTTTAGCGCCAAAATAAGCCAGTTCGGCAGCTTCATCAAATGAAAGCTGCGCGATTGGTTTGGTACCGCTTACAATCCGCGGATCATTATTATGCATGCCGTCAATGTCTGTCCATATCTGCACTTCTTCGCTACGGATGCCTGCTCCAATTAAGGATGCGGTATAATCACTACCGCCACGGCGCAGGTTATCTATCTCGCCAAAAACATTACGGCAAATGTACCCCTGGGTAATAAATAGGTTATTATCCGGGTATTTATCTAACATGGGGATAAGGTGTGAAGTGATATGATCAACAATAGGCTCGCTGTCTTCGTCGGTCTTCATAAAATCAAGCGCCGGCAACAGCACCGATGGCACACCAATTTCTTTTAAATAAACATGATACAAAGTGGTCGACAACAATTCGCCCTGTGCCAATATGATCTTTTCTTCGATGGCGGTAAACAGGTCATTAGCCAGGTTGCTTAATAAACCAAAATGGTAATCAATAACTTCCTTGCCCTGTTGCAAAAACTCGGGTTTGGCAAAAAGTTCCTTTATAAAAATTTCGTACTTATCCTTTAGCACAGTTATTAAACCGGCGGCTTTAGTTTTATCGCCTGCAAGATAGGCTTGTCCTATCTCAACCAAACTGTTTGTTGTGCCTGATACGGCCGATAATACCACTATCTGCCGTTCGGATGCATCAATAATATCCAGCAGATTTTTCATACGGGCAGGACTTCCAACTGAGGTTCCGCCAAATTTTAAAACTTTCATTTTTTTATACTATTTATACACAAATTCTGGCGTAGCAGATACACCATTTTGAGGCGCTAAAAATAGTATTTTTAAGCTGTATATACCTTAATAAGCAAAATAAAGTTCGTCCACAAAAAAGGCCTGCCAAATGGCAAGCCTTTTTTGTGGCAAGGGTTCCTGTTAAGGCAGGTCCTGCGTTTCATTATCCGGACTTATACCCGGCAAATAATTATCCAACGACAACGGGCCTGAGCCTATAACTATAAAAAGGACCAGCAAAGCCAGTACAATTACAGACAGCCAAAGTTCGGAATTAACAAACGACGTCATAATATTGATGAAAAACACCGCTCCTAATACAATAGGCAGTTGAAATATGGCAGCCAGCCTGGTAAATAGCCCTAAAAATATAAGCGCCCCGCCTACCAAATGCACATATGTTACGTAGTATATAATAGCCGTTATCACTTCTTCCGGCTGGTCAATTTTTTGGTTGGTGATAATTAAATCACGCAGATAGGCCGCATTGTTTAAAAACGCAAATCCTTTGGCCATTAATACCAGCCCAAGCAGCATGCGTATAATATCTAAAATTTTAGGGTGATGAGCATCACCCCAGTATTGCACTCTATGTATCAAACTCATAGTACACCTCCGTTAATAGGTTTAGTGTACCAAACTTACTTATTAATTGAGATTATAAATGCATGGAAATGTAAAATATGGCTTTTAAGTCATGGAATGAACCCAAATAGTTTAGGCGTGGACGCTTAAACTGGGGGAGAATTAGCAGAAGCCGTACTGTCAAACATCGCTTTTCGCTGTCTGCCCGTTGTAGAGGTTGCTTCGTTCCTCGTAATTACGCTCCTTACAAAAAAAGCCCCCCGATAAATCGGGAGGCTTTCAAATTCAACTTATAAATTGATTAGATCTTACCAACTTCCTGAACTAAATCAATCAGTTTGTTTGAATAACCCCATTCGTTATCATACCATGATACCACTTTAACAAAGTTATCATTCAAAGCAATACCTGCTTTCGCATCAAATATGGAGGTACGTGAATCACCTTTAAAATCTTCAGATACTACATCATCTTCAGTATAACCTAAAATTCCTTTTAGCTCACCTTCTGATGCGGTTTTCATTGCTTGTTTAATTTGCTCATAAGTAGCGCCATTTTTTAAACGTACAGTTAAGTCAACTACAGAAACGTCAGCAACCGGAACACGGAATGACATACCGGTTAATTTACCTTTTAACTCGGGGATAACCAAAGTAACTGCCTTGGCCGCGCCAGTTGATGAAGGGATGATATTTTGGTAAGCCCCACGGCCACCGCGCCAATCTTTAGAAGATGGACTATCGACTGTTTTTTGGGTTGCTGTAACCGCGTGTACAGTGCTCATTAAGCCTTCTTCAATACCAAAGCTATCATTTAACACCTTAGCGATAGGCGCTAAACAGTTAGTAGTACATGACGCGTTAGATACGATAGTATGCTCTGCAGTTAATTTTTTATGATTTACACCCATCACAAATGTTGGGGTATCATCCTTTGCAGGGGCAGACATTACTACTTTTTTAGCACCTGCATCAATGTGTTTTTGAGCGCTTTCAATGGTTAAAAATAAACCGGTTGATTCGATGATCACTTCGGCACCTACTTCGCCCCATTTTAAGTTAGCCGGGTCTTTTTCAGCAGTTACACGGATAGATTTTCCGTTAACTACCAAATGTCCGTCCTTAACTTCAATAGTGCCTTTAAACGGACCATGTGTTGAATCATATTTCAACATGTAAGCCATGTAATCAGGTTCAACTAAATCGTTGATACCTACAACTTCAACACCTGGTCTTTCGATTGCAGCCCTAAAAGCCAAACGGCCAATACGGCCGAAACCGTTAATTCCTATTTTCATGATTTTTTAATTTTTATTAGCGTAATATGTGAGTAAATTATTTATTGGTTCTTTAATTATTCCCGCGATTTTAAGATTGGCATCTTCGGCAGCCTCCAATAGCTGATCCTGGAAATCAGCAGCTATAGTTCCTGAACAATATATCATGGCTCCTGGATGTTGCTTATATAAAGGTAGCAAATAAGTGCTTATCACCTTACTAAAGCCGTTTTTAATGACATTTTTCAGATAATCATTTTCTTTGTTTTCCAGAAAAAAATCAGTGAACGAACTTAAGAATATAGCCGGATGCTTTTGCCTGTAAACCTTTTCTAAAAGGGTGCTTCGGTCAAAATCATAACGTTTTATGAATTTCTGGCGTATATCTCCCAGTAGCGTTTCGCTCATAAAACCTTTTATTAATTGCCTGCCCAACCAATTTGCCGATCCTTCATCAGCCAATATATAACCCAGGCCATAATTGTTTGGCTTAATTTTTTTGCCGTCATACCAGGCTGCATTGGTACCGCTGCCGCATATACTTACTATGCCCGGCGAGTTTTTACAGCAGGCAATAGCCGCGGCATCCAGATCATGTTCAACAGTTACCCTAGCAAATTTAAAAAATGAAGAAAAGGCTTTACTTACTATTGCCTTAAGCTCGGGTGATGAAGCGCCTGCACCAAAAAAATACACGCGTTTTATTTCTTCGGCGTGATGGATAAGATTAATATTCTTATTAAGGAGTTGCAAAATATTCTTTTCGTCATCAAAATAGGGATTTATACCATTGGTTTTAAAGGAAGCAACAGTTCTTCCTTTATCTGCCAAACGCCAGTCGGCGTAGTTTGATCCGCTATAGATAACTGCAATCATTTAGATAGCTAATACATCAACCATTTGTAAAAGATCTTCTTCCAGCTTAAATTCATGCTGGGTAAGCGCTTCTTCAAGGCTGGTTAGTTGAATATAATTTGCCATTAAACCTACCATTTGTTGCGTATGGCCCGCTATTAAGGCATTAACGGCCGCAAATCCCAGCCGGCTGCCTAACACCCGGTCAAAACTGCTTGGGCTGCCGCCTCT
>DASWOZ010000111.1:0-3175 GCA_036398535.1 Mucilaginibacter sp.
CATGGGTGAAATTCAATTAAAATACAATATCTCGGAAAAGGCGCTTTATGATATGCTTAAACGCAACAACATTCAAAAGACACAGCAGGGTAAATTCGTGTATGTGCCAAAATCTAAAGTTGACCAGTTGTTAAATCCGAAAATAAAATAGTACTAATATCGCAGATTATGAAAGTGACATTGAGAAAAAAAGCATTGACATCGGGACGGAGTTCACTTTATCTGGACTTTTACCCGCCTTTATTACACCCCGATACCGGAAAATTAACCCGCCGGGAGTTTTTAGGCATACATTTATTTGATAAGCCTAAAGATACTGTAGAGCGTCATCATAACAAGGAAACGATGAAGCTGGCCGAACATACCCGCGCCACCCGGCAGATCGAAATACAAAATCAGCAGTTTGGTTTTCTTACTGCGGAGCGAAGAACCGCCAGTTTTATTGAATACTTTAAATCAATAGCCATCAAAAAGGTTGGGAGCAATTCAGATAACTGGTATATGGGCTTACGCTATTTCACCGACTTTGCCGGGCCTGATCTGCGTTTCATTGACCTTAACATATTATTTTGTGAAGAATATCGCTCTTATTTGCTGACCGGCCCCGCATTAGGCCCGCGCAAACAAAAAATAGCGGTAAATACAGCCGTTAGTTATTTTAATAAATTTAAGGCGGTTTTAAAGGCCGCTTACAAGGCCGGGCTATTGACACAAAACCTTAACGAATTGATCGACCCGATTAAAGATGAGGAAACACACCGGGAATTTTTAACGATAGAGGAATTTCAGAAACTGGCCGAAACTAAGGTAAAGAATGACTTGTTAAAGCGGGCCGCTTTGTTTTCCGGCTTGACCGGCCTGCGTTTTTCAGATGTTCATTCCTTATTATGGTCGGAAGTGCGCGGTGAGCCTGAAAATTATTATATCCAGTTCCGGCAGGAAAAAACGGCAGGAGCAGAGGTACTACCGATTTCAGATATTGCCTATTCGCTATTAGGAGAAAAGGGCGACGATGCGCATAAAGTATTCAATGGTATCAAATACGCACAAGTTAAAACTTTTTTAATCAAGTGGATGGCCGATGCGGGCATACGGAAAAATATTACCTTTCATAGTTTCCGTCATACTTACGCAACGCTGCAACTAACTTCAGGAACGGATATTTTTACGATCTCCAAATTATTGGGGCACCGCAATGTTAAGACGACACAGATTTACACCAAAGTAATAGACTCCAAGAAAAAGGAAGCAGCGAACCGTATCAGGATCAGGCTGGGCTAATGAAAGCGGGCGGCCTTTCTCATTCGTTTAAAGGGAACGCGCCCCCGCTGGCCTTGAAAGTCGGCAATTAATTCCTGGGTGGTCTTTTTCCGTTTTTGTTTTAACCATTCTATCAATTCGGTCTTATTGAAATATAATTGCCGCCCTGGTTTAGTGGCCGGGATTTCCCCCCGGCAAACCTTGCTGTATATCGTAGCTACCGACAATTTTAAAAATGCCGATGTTTCCTTAATGTCCAGCATTTCATCTTGTATATCCAAGGCAATCTTTTCACCGGAAAGCAGGGCCTCTATTTTTCTTACCCTTTCCAGTAATTCACTGATGGCTAAGGGTAGTTGCTCGAAAGTAAGTTTTTCTATTGGTTGCATATTCAAACATCGGGCAACAAATTGGGCTACATGGGCAAGTAGCCTAAAATAAAGGGTTCAAATCTTATAAACAGGCACTTACTATGATAGGGAATGAATTTTGCTATAGATTATTTACTATGAATAAAGATTTATACATCGTGGGTGTTGGTGCTTCTGCGGGCGGCATCCCTGCAATTAATGCTTTTTTTGATCATATTAAGCCATTACCTAATGTTGCTTTTATTGTCGTGATGCACTTGAGAAGAAATTACCTAAGTAATTTGTCCCAAATTATATCCAAACATACCTCATTACCCGTCACCCGGTTAGAGAACGATACTTGCATACAGTCAAATCATATATATGTGCTGATTGAGAACACCTTTATTACCACCGACAACGGCATAGTAAAAGTACGTAAGCGGGAGGAACACGAAATAGTTAACCAGGCGATAGATATTTTATTTAAGTCATTGGCCGAAGATTTTAAGGCAAAGGCAATAGGTATCGTGTTTTCAGGAGCCGGATCTGATGGTTTGGAGGGCGTAAAAGCGATTGGCAAGTATGACGGATATGTGATGGTACAATCACCCTATAGCTCAGATGTCGATGGTATGCCTCAATCAGTAGTTAAATTTGACCAGCCGGATGTTATTGAAATCCCTGAACAGTTAGCCAAATGTCTGGTGAAATATATAAATAGTAAAGAATTAACGTATCACGGGCAACCAGACCGGCAATAAACTTACTACCGCTCAATATTTTAGGCAAGTTGCCTAATGTGTAAAATCCCGCTTCCGACCTTTGATTATCAATTCAGATAATCATGAAAAACAATGAAGTCATACCCGATCTTAAAGGCCGTAAATTCAACGGCCACCTTGTCAAAATCAAGCGCATCCGCACAGAGCCGCGTCAGCGCATACGCCAGTTACTGCGTTCGTTTGTTCCGCTCGACCTGCCAGACCGCAGGCCGGAGCCCGATCAGCAAATTCCCTAAAAACCGGGGCCGCAGGCAGCCCGGTTTCCGTTCCAAAAGCGTCCATTTTTTGCAAAAAATGGAGCAAGCGGGAATTGGGCAGTGGCCCTATTCGCTTGCCGTTTGCGCTGCAAACGGGGTTGTCAGCATTCTCCGGGAATGCTATAGGGTATTCAGGATATATTAAAGGCCGTTTTTAGCATTCCCGCAGGAATTACTACAAACAAAAATTCATTGCCATGTCAACACCAAACGATTATAAAAAGACAGTCAAGTACACCGAGGAAACAGACGAGAAATTGCAGAAGCTGGCAGACCAGGCAGGCCGTACCAAGCGCGAGTTTTTCATCCAAATGGTGGAATACTTTTACAGGACCAAGAAAGACCCCAGGGATATTAATGACGAGCTTTTAAAAAAGACATTAGCCAAAAACCACGATACCTATATCCGCTTTATCAGGGCGCAGGAAGAAAAAGTATTGATACCTGTTAAAGTCGAAGTTGACCGGATGATACAATCGCAGATCAAAATCCTGGATTTCTTTAATAACCATGTATTAAAGGC
>DASWOZ010000112.1:0-1858 GCA_036398535.1 Mucilaginibacter sp.
GATACAGAGGTTGACGTTCGCGAAGGGCAGAACGCTGGTTGTAAATATATTATAGGTGTTACTACAGGCTCTTTTACCCGCCAGGAACTGGAACCTTACAATCCTACCCACATTATTGATGATATTGCTCATGTAACAGACATTATAGAGCGTTAAGATGAAGACAATAGATAACCTGCGCGCAAAAGTTGCTACGTGGCCCTATGCGCTTTTGTCTGTATTAGCTGGTATTGCTGCTTTTGGGGCTTACACCTGTATGTATGCCTTTCGCAAAGGCTTTGCAGCCGGAACGTTTACCGGTCAGCAGTATTTTCATATCGATTACAAGGTTTGGTTGGTTATAGCACAGGTTATAGGTTATACGCTAAGTAAGTTTTACGGCATAAAATTTATCGCCGAATTAAAGCCCGGTCAGCGGGCTAAGAGTATTTTGCTGTTAATCGGCATTGCATGGGCTGCATTATTGCTGTTTGCTGTAATACCAGCCCCTTACAATATCATCTGCCTCTTTATTAATGGTTTCCCGCTCGGGATGATCTGGGGATTGGTATTCAGCTATCTTGAAGGCCGCCGCTCCACCGAATTTATGGCGGCCATTTTATCCACCAGCCTTATTTTTGCGTCAGGTTTCATAAAAACCATTGCGCGTATGGTGCATAGTTCGTTCCACATCAGTGAGTATACCATGCCTTTTATTACAGGAGCTTTATTTGTTATCCCCATGCTGCTTTTTGTTTTTTGTTTGGAACTGATGCCGCCGCCAACGGCAGAGGATATCAGCCAGCGTACCAAACGTGCGCCTATGGATGCTGCAGAACGAAAACAGTTTTTGCAGCGTTTTTTACCCGGCATTATATTAACACTGGTTATTTATGTACTGCTCACCATTATGCGCGATGTGCGCGACAACTTTGAAGTGGAGATATGGACAAGCCTTGGAAATAAAGACAATACCATCTACACAAAAATAGATACCATAATTTCTATTGTCGTTTTGGTGGCCATCAGCTTGCTTATATTGGTTAAAAAGAACCTCAGGGCATTCAGGCTTATCCATTTAATGATTATAGGCGGATGTTTACTGATAGCTATCGGCACAGTACTGTTTAACATGAATATCATTAGCCCGATGATATGGATGACGATGGCTGGTCTTGGTCTTTACCTGAGCTATGTGCCTTACAACGCTATATTTTTTGAACGCCTTATAGCATCGTTCCATTACCGCAGCAACGTAGGCTTTTTAATTTACGTTTCTGATTCTATGGGTTATTTGGGTAGCGTTACGGTCTTGCTGGTAAAAGAACTTGGCCGTCCATCAATTAGCTGGGCTGCCTTTTTTAAGGAAGGTGTACTGATAGTAGGCATTATAGGCGGCATTTGCGCTGTATTATCCCTCATCTATTTTTTGAAAAGCGCACGCAAATACAATAAGGATCAGCAACTGCAAAGTGAACTGAATATACAGCCTGCATGATAATCACAACCATCTGACCCTCTCTTTTAGGGTTTCGGGTGGCTGCTTAATTGCACAAATATGGCCTTGTTTACTATCCTTTCTACAATGGATTTATTAATGAAATGATAACTTCCTGCTTACAAACTTTTGCCACTTTTAAGGATTGGAAGTTGCTGCAATCATTTTATATATTTCAAACGCTCATAATTCACAGACGAAGATTGCGTAGATAATTTGATCCTGTAAGGAAAATTATAAATTTGGAAAATACACTAACAAATTGTTTATAGCTTATTGACGGGTGGCTTTTTTGCAGCCGCTATGAACCATCAGCTATAACCCATGAGCTAAAGATATGGATACCAGGAGAAACTTTATTAAAAAGGCAGCTTTACTTAC
>DASWOZ010000113.1:0-6763 GCA_036398535.1 Mucilaginibacter sp.
CGGGATGATACAGTACCGCTATTTTCATTCCGCCAAATTTAACCGTATCGTGTTCATGCAATAGTTGGTCGGCTTTAACAGGTTGAAAAGTGCTGCCCTTACCGCCAAAGGCATAATCTGAATTACCACCATCGGCTAATACCTGCGCGTCTTTTTCATTGATCATTATTTTTGCACCTGTCAATTTCTTTATTTCTGCCATTCCGGCTACGTGGTCATAATGCGCATGAGTGGCTAATAATATTTTAATATCTGAAAATTTAAAACCTAATGCTTCAATATGTTTCCGGATCATAGGCACCGAGCCGGCAAGCCCGGTATTGATCAATATATTACCTTTAGGCGTAGTTATTAAATAACAGGCCAGATCATACGTACCGACATAATATAAATTGCCTGCGATGCGAAAAGGCGTATAATCTTCAGACCAGTTTGCCTGCATAACAGGCGGCTCAACAAACTTTTGCGCATTTGAAGAAATACTCGCGAATAAAAGATTGGCAATTAATATAATTGCAGATAAGATTTTTTTAATACAGGCATATGGAAGCATGTGATTAAGATGGTTAAAATTAATAATTGTTATAGCTTTTTTGCAAGCCTACCTAAAGGTTTCCCCTTAAATCCTGTTCGCGTTCAATTGCCTCAAACAGCGCCTTAAAATTTCCGGCACCAAATGATTTTGCACCTTTACGCTGAATAATCTCAAAAAATAACGTCGGCCTGTCCTCTACAGGTTTGGTAAATATTTGCAGCAGATAACCCTCATCATCCCGGTCAACCAATATGCCCAACTTCTCTAATGGGCCCAAATCTTCATCAATATGGCCTACACGGGCGGTTAGTTCCTGATAATAGATGGTGGGCACCGTTAAAAATTCAACTCCGCGGCTTTGCAGATCAGTAACGGTTTTTACAATATCATGCGTAGCCAAAGCCATGTGCTGTACGCCCTCGCCCTCGTAAAACTCCAGGTATTCTTCTATCTGCGATTTTTTCTTGCCTTCGGCCGGCTCATTGATCGGGAACTTCACATAACCATTCCCGTTGCTCATTACCTTACTCATTAAGGCAGAGTATTCCGTCGAGATCATTTTGTCATCAAACGTCAGGATATTACGGAAACCCATAATGTCTTCATAAAAACTAACCCACTCATTCATTTTATGCCACCCCACATTCCCCACACAATGATCAACATATAATAAGCCTGTGTCTGATGGCTTGTAGCCGGTGGTTAGTTTTTTATAGCCGGGCAGGAATAGCCCTTTATAGTTTTTACGTTCTACAAACAGGTGGACGGTTTCGCCGTAGAGTTTAATGCCACTGGTACGTACCTCGCCAAATTCATCCGTTAATGTTTGGGGTTGCTGGTAAGCTATTGCTCCGCGCGAGGTGGTTTGTTCAAAAGCATTGTACGCATCATCAACCCATAAGGCTAATATCTTTACGCCATCGCCATGCTTTTTAATATGTTCTGCAATAGGATGATCTGAATGCAGTGGCGTAGTTAACACAATTCTTATTTTTCCTTGCTGTAAAACATAGGATGCCCTGTCGCGCATCCCTGTTTCCGGCCCTGCATAAGCCAGGTCCTGGAAACCGAAAGCAGTTTTATAATAGAGGGCGGCCTGTTTGGCGTTGCCAACATAAAACTCTACATAATCTGTACCGTTTAACGGCAGGAAATCAGCAGCAGCCCCCTCTAAATCTCCCCCAGTAGTGGAAACTTTTTTATTTTCTATTATTTGTGTTTTCATAATAATTTATAAATTTTCGCTATTGCGGGTTATTTGTGGAATGATTAGATATTTAAAGTCTCCCATTTAGAGGGGGCTTTGCCAGCTTTTATAATAATTCTCATCCTCAATTTCAATAGCATATTCCGTCAGCATCAGCGGGCGGAAAGGATCAATCATTACCGCCAGTTCGTCGGTCGACTCTTTACCGATCGACTTCTCTACAGAACCGGGTGCAGGCCCGTGAGGTATGCCGCCGGGGTGCAGGGTGATTTGCCCTTTTACCACACTTTTACGGCTCATAAAATCGCCGTCAACATAGTATAATACTTCGTCGCTGTCCACATTACTATGGTTATATGGTGCAGGTATGGATAACGGGTGATAATCAAACTTGCGCGGCACAAATGAGCAGATCACAAAGTTATGGCCTTCAAATGTTTGATGTACCGGCGGCGGTTGATGCAGCCTGCCGGTAATGGGTTCAAAATCATGGATGGAAAATGCCCACGGATAATGGTAGCCGTCCCAGCCTATAAAATCAAATGGATGTGTGCCATAAATGTATGGATAGATCAATCCCTGTTTTTTAATCAATATTTTGAAATCACCTTTTTCGTCGTGTGTTTCCAAATCGGCTGGCTTACGGATGTCACGTTCATAATAGGGCGAGTGCTCCATTAACTGCCCATAAGTATTCAGATATTTTTTTGGTGGCCGTATCGGGCTAAAACTTTCTACAATAAACAAGCGGTTAGCTTCCGTATCAAATTCCATTTGATAAATGGTACCGCGTGGGATAATGAGGTAATCGCCATATGCAAATTTAATATTGCCAAAGCCTGTTTTTAAGGTCCCCGTACCTTCATGAATAAATACCACTTCATCGGCCTGGCTATTTTTATAAAAATAATCCGTCATTGATTTGCGCGGTGCAGCCAACGAGATATGCAGGTCATTATTCACCAATACCGGTTTACGGCTTTGCAGGTAATCATCCCCGGGTTTAATATTAAAACCTATAAGGCTGGTATGTTTTAAATGCTTTTCGCGGGCTATTTTAGGTTCGACAGAATAGGGTTCGCCTAATTCTTTAACCAGCGTTGGCGGGTAAACATGGTAAACCAATGCATATAAACTTGAAAAACCTTCCGTTGAAACCAGCTCTTCGGCGTATAACGTGCCATCGGGTTTACGAAACTGGGTATGTCTTTTTGGGGGAACTGCCCCTAATGTATAATAACTGGGCATGGCTTTATAATTGGTTAAGTATTATAACGGTTAATTCGGACTTAAGTTTAATCAATTAATGACCCGGTACCTTTATGTTTTTCTTAATATCCAATATTGACCAATCTGTTGGTTCAAGCATTACGGTATTTTCTAAAACACCCAGGCAGGATACCTCGAGTTCAACCTCATCTCCCGGATGCAGCCATTGCGGGGTATAAGTTGGGTCATTTAGCAACCCGGTGCCGTTGAGTTCTAAAAAACAACCTGTGCCAACCGTACCCGAACCAATTACATCACCCGGGTACAAATTACAACCGTAAGACGCTCGTTCTATGATCTCGGCAAAGGTCCACTCCATATCACACAAATTACCCTGCGAAACTTCAATATCATTTACACGGCAGGTCATTTCCAGGTTGTAGCTATGACCTATGTGGCCCAACTTTGGTTCTACCCTATGTAGTTCCAATTCATCCGGCGTAACCAGCCAGGGGCCAATTACTGTGGCAAAATCTTTTCCTTTAGCCGGGCCAAGATTGAGCAGCATTTCTTCCATTTGCAAGGTACGGGCGCTCAGATCATTCATAATCATATAGCCTGCTATATGGCTATCCGCTTTCGATGCCTTTATATTCCGTCCCGCTTTATTTATAACTATGGCTACCTCCAGCTCAAAATCAAGCTTTTTAAAATGATCAGGCATACAGGATACATAGCCCGGGCCATAAATAGCCTGATGATTACTAAAGTAAAAAACCGGAAACTGGTCAAATTCGGGTATCATTGGCAAACCACGGTTATGGCGGGCCATGGCTACATGCTGCCTAAAGGCATAGGCATCCCGGCAAGAAGCCGGGTGTGGTACAGGCGCTAATAACTTATAGCCTATTTCAGGATTCGGCGTTAACCGTTCGGTTTTTATCTTTTCTTCAACCAGCCGGGCTCTACCCATCATTAATTCACCACCCTGCAAAAAGTCAAGCATGTTATCGGGTATCTTCAGGTCGCAGCTATTCAGGTTGTAAACTTCGTGATCTACAATAATACCCAGGCATTCCTCGATTCCGATTTGATAAGTTACCAATTTCATTGGTGCTGTACTTTCAGGTCATCCACCTGATGTTTGACCAGGTAAAGACCATCCTTTATTAATTTACTCAATTCCGGCTCTTTTATTGCCTTTAATTCCAGGAAATTCTCTATTTGTACGGCCATTTCCGGCATTAACTCGTCCTGATCTAAAATTTCCAGTATCTCTAAGGCACAAAGCCAATCGTCAGTATAATTTGTTTGCAGTTGCTTCAATATATCAACCAAAGCTTCATACCCAACCTTGTTTTGCCGGCAATCCCTTACCTGCTGATACAAACCCTGCAAAGCAATAGTTCTGTCATCATAATGCGGGTGATAAGTATTGGTTTTAGGTTGATATAGTATTGTTGCAAAAGCATCTTTATCGGCAGCCCCGCAAAATACAGAGGTAATCTTTTCGCCCACCGCCATATCATAAACACCCCACTCAGGCTGAAAAACAATATTATTATCACTATCCATTACCGTACAGTTTTTAAAATTGATCATCAGTACTTTATCTGCTTGCAATAAAATATTTTCTATCAATCCTGTCACTTTATAACCGCTTTCAAAGTTCAAAGTTGTTGTTTCTCCTTTAATGATTTTGATCTGGGTTAAATCGCCGGCAGAAAAATCTTCTAAAGGCTTTTCATACGCTTTTAATTTCCCCACCGGCGAGCTAAAACCATCTTTATGATAATCCTTACTATGCCCTTGCAGCTGTTTATCTTTAACAGCCAAAGCTGTTGGCCCGGTAGTTTTTATAAATACGGGATTATCATCCCCGTCCTTTTTAAAATCGGTTATAATACCTGATACCTGTAAGCCCGAACTGTAAACTGCTGTGCAGGTATTTTTACTTTCCATGCCTTTTTGCAGTCCGTAAGCACCTCCAATGCGAAAAGCCATTTTATCGGCAAAATGCTCTAACACATCAATCAGGTTCTGAAAGTTGGGCGTTACAAATAACTGTGGTTGCGGCTTGGTAATGTCATAGCTATAGTTTACCGCATCGGGCGTATATTCCAGCTTTTTAACGTTTGGCGACATGCAATTGGCACTTTCGCCAATGGATGACAGCAATCCTGCACCATATATTTTAGGGTCATCCAGCGTGCCTATTAAACCATATTCTACCGTCCACCAATGCAGGCGGCTAAGGAGCGCCATTTCTGACGGTTCGCCCATATTGTTCTGACAATATTCTACCCAATCTTCGGCTTTTTTAATTTCTTTAGGATCAGCATCGGGCATTTCCTTTATAATAGAAAGCGCGCGGATAGCCTCATATAATTCAAAATCCTGTGCCGAAAACATAGCTTTGGCGCCTATAGAACCAAAATAGCTTAAATATTGATGGTAATCCGGGTCGGCAATAATAGGCGCATGCCCGGCAGATTCATGTAAAATATCCGGGGCGGGTGTATATTCAATATGTTTTAACTGGCGAATATCTGCAGCTATCACCAACACCCGGTAAGCCTGGTATTCCATAAATGCGGCAGGCGGAATAAATCCATCAACCGTAACTGCCCCCCAACCAATTTTAGCCAGCGCATCATTCATTTCCTGTAAGCGGGGGATACTTTCAATCGTCAACCCTGCTTTTTGCAAGCCGGGGATATAAGGGTAATAGGCAATGGATGCCAAATAGCTATAATTTTGGCGCATTACATACCTCCACACAGCCTGGTCAATAGGTGTATAATGATCATAATGCTGGTCAACTATAAACTGTTTAAGGTGCGCCGGTAAAGCAGCCACCTGCGGGTTATTATAGTGCTGGAAGTTATTCATTTGGTATAATTGGTATAAACAAAATTAAGCTAAAAAGAAAGCATTTCACAATAGCACTAAATAAAGAAACCCAATCGGGTGGATTGGGTTTCTTTATTTATAAATTATTATTTTTTATTATTTCCAACCACCACCTAATGAGCGATACAGTTCAGATACAGCTGTTAATTCGCCTCTTTTTATAGATGCGAGTTCCAATTCACTTTGCAATACATTGCTTTGTGCTGTTATTACTTCCAAATAGTTAGCCATGCCATTTTTAAACAAAAGGTTAGCATTTTTAGTAGCTTGCTGTAAAGTAGCTACCCTATCGGCTACAATATTTTGCTGCGCTTTTAATTTTTCAATTTGTATCAGGGCGTCAGATACTTCACCAACCGCGTTTAAAACCGATTGTCTGAATTGTATCACTGTCTTTTCCCTTTCAACTTCTGATACCTGGTAGGCTGTTTTTAATTCTTTATGCTGAAATAAAGGCTGGCCTATGCTACCACCCACTATACCAAATAATGAAGCAGGAATGTTAAACCAGTTATTAGCCATAAACGAATTAATACCGCCGCTTGCAGTGATCCGTAAAGCCGGATACATGGCTGCTTTATTAATCCCAACATTGGCATTCGCGCTTATTAATGCCAGTTCGTAGCTTTTTACGTCAGGCCTGCGGCTCACTAAGGCCGAAGGTACCCCTGCTGACAGATTAGCAGGAACGGTGATCTGATCTAATGTTGAGTTTCTGGTAATCTCGCCAGGCAATTCGCCGGTTAAAATCCGCAGCGCATTTTCCTGAATAGTGATATTTTGTTCAAACTGCGGTATCAATTCTGCCGCCGACTGTTGCTGCGCCTTGGTTTGTTGTACAGCCAGTAAGGTAGCCTGCCCGGCATCGTACTGTAAGTTAACAATACGTAGCGTGCTGT
>DASWOZ010000114.1:0-12517 GCA_036398535.1 Mucilaginibacter sp.
GTGGAAGGTATGATGATCTGACGGGTATGTTTGGATTGAAAGATTTGACCGGAGTTGGCATTTCTTTTGGTGCCGACCGGATCTATGACGTGATGGAAGAGTTAAAGCTTTTCCCTGAAGCGACTAATCAGTCTACAAAAGTATTGATCTGCTGTTTTGACAAGGAGGGCGAAACCTATGCGCTACCATTGTTGCAGCAATTAAGGGCTAACAATGTCAATTCAGAACTGTATCCTGCCGGGGCTAAAATCAAAAAGCAGTTGGATTATGCCAACAACAAAAAAATTCCTTATACGGTGGTAATCGGCAGTGATGAAATACAAAGCGGGTTGCTGGCCTTTAAAAATATGGCCACCGGCGAGCAGGAGAAGTTGACCGTGGAGCAGATAGTTTCAAGATTAGCCTAATATCAAATCTCTTCGCAATGGTGCATGGGAAAGCATGGGTGTAACTATACACTCAACAAATCTAACCCTGCAAAATTTTTGCTTAGTATCTGGCTGTTATTTACATTCAGCCATTTATCCAGCAGCGTGGCATAAACGTCCCTAAAATCTACCTGGTATTTTAAGTCGCCGTTATCTAAAGTACTCAAATCGGGTGCGTCATTAAATATGCCCGGTTTTTTAAGTTTACCGCCAAATACAAATAGGTTGTTGGCTGTGCCATGGTCTGTGCCATTGCTGGCGTTTTGCTCTACCCGGCGGCCAAATTCAGAGAAGGTCATTACCAGCGTATCATCCAGCTTATTGGTTGCCTTTAAATCCTTTACAAAGGCTGTAATCGCATCAGCATATATTTTTAGCTGGCGGCCCTGCTGATTTTGCTGACCAACATGGGTATCAAATCCGCTTAATGATACATAGTAAACACGGGTTTGCAAGCCGGAATTAATGAATTTAGAAACCGTTTTTAACTGGTTGCCCAAACCGGTTGCTGGGTACTGCGCGGTGACGTTATATGTTTTAGCGGTTTTTTGAATATAATCGGCAGATGAATAGGTTTCTATCATTGTTTTGTATAAATAGCCTAAATTATCTTCATTCAAATTGGCATCGCCATGATCGTGTACAAGGTCCTTAAAAAAAGGCTCTCGGGTGGTTTGGAATAGTTTGTTAGGGTCCTGCACAGCAATACCTTTCATGTTGGCACCTTTCATGGCCAACGATAGCGTATCATCCACCTCGATCGCGGTATAAGGGTTTTTATAGGTTTGACAATTGGAATCCAGGTAGCGGCCTATCCAACCTGTAGTTAAAAACTGGTTGGCATCACTACCGGTTTGCCAAATATCCATCGAACGGAAATGTGACCTGTCGGGGTTTGGATAGCCAACGGAATTAATAATGCTCATCCATCCCTGATCGTAAATTTCTTTTAGGGCAGATAGGTTAGGGTTTAATCCCTGCATATCATTCAGCGTAATAATATCCGGCTTATTAATAGCAATGGTTTTACGCTTTTGATAATAAATATCATTGCCATAAGGAATAATGGTATTCAGCCCATCATTGCCCCCTGAAAGCTGGATAATTACCAGGTTTTTATACCCGGAAATATCGCTCATAGCCATTGACTCTAATGGCTTTAAAAATGTGGGTATCATGAAAGCACTTGATACCAGTGCTGTTTTCTTTAAAAAATCTCTTCTTTCCATAAACTTAATTATTGAATGTGTGATTCGCTCTGCTATTTTTTAACATTCAACCATTCGCTAATTCAATCTTCACTCATTAACACAACTGATATTCGGGCGTAGAAACGATCTGTATAATGGAGGCCTTCCTATCAGTGGATGTATTTATTTCATCTGTTACTGTTTTATCCAGTTTGGGCTCCAGCATAAACTGCGCTATTTGCACAGGTGATGTGTTGGGGGGAATATCATGTAAAAACTTATCCCAATCCGGCGTTGCCTGTACTTTTTTAATTACGTTTAGTTGCTGTTTTTTTTGTGATGCCAGGTAAGCTTCATCCTCGGGCGTGGCCTTGCCTGTAAAGTCAATATAACCCGCGTTTAATATAGTAGACGGGATCTTCATCCGGTACATTAGTGATGAACTGTCAATCCAGCTTCTTCCACCGGGCCATCCGGCCACATTTGGCGGCCTGAACAACACTTGACCCAAGGTGCGTTGAAATTGCATCATCACATCCGGATTTTGGTAGCTGATATAAAACTGACGATTTAACCCTACTAAAAACTCAACCGGTGATTTTACCAGGTTGCCAATGTTTTTATCCTCATAAAACCAGTTGGACAGAAACACAAATTGCAGTAATGGCGTGATTTCATAATTGGCCTTGTAAAACACATCCGCCATTTGGTTAATGTGTGCAGCATCCGGCGTGTCATTTACCAAATAACGGTATAGCTTGGTACAGATAAATATGGCCGTCTGTTTATTATCGGTTATAATATTCAGAATGTCCTCGCCGCAATAATTAGCGGTTTTGCCTAAAAATGTCTTCTGCCCTTCATCATGTACCTTTGGGTTAAATGCAAAAGCACCATTTTTACCATTATAGGCCCAGCCAGTAAATGACCGTGCCGATTCTTTAATGTCCTGCTCGGTATAATTCCCCCTGCCTAATGTAAATAGCTCCATTAGCTCGCGGGCATAATTTTCGTTTGGGTGATTTTTTTGATTTTGCTGGTTATTTAAAAATTGCAGCATGGCCGGGGTTTGTGAAACCTGCAACAATAAGGTTTTAAAGTTACCCAGGGCGTTAGCGCGTTCTATGTTATTTAACTCTTGCTCATAGTAGGCATTGCCGATATTGCAGGCAAAATGATTATGCCAAAATAGGGTCATCTTTTCGCGCAACTGCGCATCAGTTTCGCTTAGTTGTTTTATCCAGCCATCATTAAGAGCCTTTTCCTGCTTGTTCCGTTCTTCCTGTAATGCTCTCTTTTGATCGTCAGTTTGCGGATCTGCCGGTTTTGGCCGCAGGTCTATATTTTCATTTAAAGCAGCCAGCGGCTGGATCACTTCTGAGGCTTTAAACAGCTTTTTTACGGTTTTTTTGATCGACCAGTTTTCCTGGTCATGCAAATCTTCAAAACGAATGCCGAAACCCGCCCTGGCATATAAATGCTTTATCTGTCTTGAGTTATCCATTATTGTTGAATTAGCATATATTTTGACTAAAAAACGCCAGCTGGGTTTAACTATAAATTATAATTTTTAACAGGATTGATATTCCGGGGACGATCCTGTTTCGATAACCGCCGCCTTAATATTTGTAGATTGATTGATCGTGTTTATGAATGCAGTGCCCGGCTTAGGTTTTAACATCAACCGGGCTATACTTGTTTTAGAAGTTAGCCGAAACGAATAACTTTGCCCGATGATCTTCAGACTGGATGACCGCTTGTTATTTCCTGATGCTGAGCTGGCCGAGCCGGATGGCTTGCTGGCCGTGGGCGGTGATTTGTCTACTGGACGTTTGCTGCTGGCTTATCAGCAAGGGATATTTCCGTGGTATAGCGATGAAACGCCCATACTTTGGTATTCGCCCCATGAAAGGTTTGTGCTTTACGCGGATGAGTTGCACATATCATCCAGTATGAAAAGATTTTTAAGGAAGGACCTTTTTACCATTACGGTTAATAAATGCTTTGCGGATGTAATAACTGCCTGCTCGGCTATGGAAAGGAAGGATCAGGACGGTACCTGGATAACCGGGGATATGAAAAACGCTTATATAGAATTGAATACGCAAGGATTTGCACACTCAATAGAAGTATGGCAGCAAGATGAATTGGTGGGCGGGATGTATGGCATACCTATAGGTCATGTTTTTTGCGGCGAAAGCATGTTTAGTAGGGTAAGTAATGCCTCAAAAGCGGCATTGATACATATTTGCCAAAGTGGATTATACAAAATGATAGATTGCCAGGTACATACGGAGCATCTGGAATTTATGGGTGCCCGGATGATTAGCAGAAAAGAATTTATGGCTGCTTTGCAGAATAGTGCTTAACTTTAACCATAATAAGCCTGTCATTCTTCGTTATGCTATCCATAACCTATTCTAACCGTTATGTCGAGGAGCAAGGCGGTGCCATGGAGGAGTATATGGTCTTACTTCCTTCAGCGTTTTGCCAAATTTTTAACTCAGAATGACAATTATAAACCACATGCAGCAGATAGCAAACACAAAAGAGCG
The DNA here is from genome assembly GCA_036398535.1 of Mucilaginibacter sp. Lineage (GTDB taxonomy): Bacteria > Bacteroidota > Bacteroidia > Sphingobacteriales > Sphingobacteriaceae > Mucilaginibacter. The sequence continues at coordinate 4,174 of DASWOZ010000114.1, forward strand.
GATAATTTTAGGAATTGACCCCGGTACGGCGGTAATGGGTTATGGCTTGGTTAAAGAAATTGGTTCAAAAATTGAATTGATAAGCCTGGGCGTGGTGAAAATGGATAAAATTGACGACCATATGCTAAAGCTGCAGCGCATATTTGAAAAAACCGTAGCGTTAATAGATAATTATAAACCCGACTGCCTGTCTATCGAAGCGCCGTTTTACGGCAAAAATATCCAGGTAATGCTTAAACTGGGCAGGGCGCAGGGGGTGGCGATGGCTGCGGCACTATCCCGTAATATTGAGGTGACCGAATATTCACCGCGCAAGATCAAGCAATCTATAACCGGTAATGGCAACGCTACCAAGGAGCAGGTGGCGGCCATGCTGCAAAACCTGTTAAACTTTAAAGAAACACCTGATTTTTTAGATGCCACTGATGGACTGGCTGTTGCTGTTTGCCATTCTTTTCAAAAGATACCTACCGGCAAAAGCGGCAGTAAAAAATCTTATTCGGGATGGGATACTTTTGTGAAGGATAACGCGAAGCGAATAGTATAATATGCGGATTTCAGATGTGCAGATGCTTTGTAAGCTTGCACATACAACATTTGCATATCTGCACATTACAAAGCTTCTCTGATCTTGTGTGCTGTAGCTTCCAGCTCTTCGGGGGTAAAGCTAAGTTTGGGGCGGGAAAAATCAAGGTCGCTTACCTTGTTCATCGGGATTAAATGAATGTGGGCATGAGGCACCTCTAACCCAATAACAGCTACACCAATCCTTTTACAGGCAATGGCCTTTTTTAAGCCGGTAGCCACAATTTTCGCGAAGATCTGCATACCTGTGTAAGTTTCATCATCCAGATCAAAAATATAATCCACTTCCTTTTTAGGGATTACCAGCACATGCCCTTCGGCAAGTGGGGAAATATCTAAGAACGCCAAAAACTCAAGGCTTTCAGCAACTTTATATGCCGGTATTTCACCTGCTACTATCTTTGAAAAAATGGTCATGGATTTTAATATGTAAATGCTTGATTTAGTGAAATATTTATTGAAGAAGGCTTAATTGCTTAATTTGTTTTACAAAGGACATATTTTAGAATTTCCATTCACTAATTCAATCCTTCACTAAATCACGCATTAATTATCTGCTTATTTCTAAGATCTCAAATTCTATCTTCCCTGCCGGTACGGTGATCTCTGTTTTCTCGCCTACTTTTTTACCCAACAAGCCTTTTGCAATGGGGGATGCTACTGAGATCTTACCCGATTTCATATCCGCTTCGCTTTCAGATACCAATTGGTAGCTCATGGTCATATTATTACTTAAATTTTTGATCTTAACAATAGACAGTGCCAGTACCTTTGAGGTATCTAATTTTGATTCATCCAGCAAACGTGCATTGGCAAGCGCCTCCTGCATTTGCGAAATTTTAGCTTCATGTAAACCCTGCGCTTCTTTAGCCGCATCATATTCGGCGTTTTCAGATAAATCACCTTTGTCCCTTGCTTCGGCAATAGCCTTTGAGATATTGGCCCTGCCGGTTGTTTTTAAATACTGTAACTCTTCTTTTAACTTCTCTAAACCCTCTTTGGTATAGTAAGACACCTCTGCCATAACACACTTTATTAAATTAATTTATTATTGGTTAAACGTATGCCAAAAAAAACCGCCCTTCCTGTTTTTAAGAAGGACGTAATGACATTAAAACAAACAAGACTATATGGGCCGGGCCTACATAGTCTTGTTTTGTACAAAACGAAGATAAGTTATTTAAGGTCTAATCTCCAAATTTTTTTTGGCGGTTGGGTTAAATCAGCTATTGATCAGTTAATTTTAAATCGAGCAGTTTTACAGCCATTACCTCGCTTATCTTTCGGTACGAATCAAATGTCCACCCGGCAACGTGGGGGCTTAATATTACCTTGTCTGATTGTCTTAGCTCCTCAAACCATTCCTGCCCGGCCATAGCCGGAAATTTCTCTACTTCCAACACGTCTAACCCGGCCCCTAATATTTTACCTTGTTTAATCGCATTTAAAACCGCCCTAACTTTGGCTACTTTACCCCGCGAAGCATTAATAAAAAATATAGGTTTTTTAAAGTGGAACAGGTATTCGTCATTAACCAGTCCGTTGGTTTCGGATGTGAGGGGAACATGCAAGCTTAACACATCGCTATGCTTCACAATTTCTTCCATGCTTACTTCGCGGGCGTATTTATCTGAAAAGCCGGTTTTGTATTTATCGTAAGCAATAACATTTACCTCAAACCCGGAAAGTTTTTTGGCGAAGCTTTTGCCCATAAAACCATAACCTATAATGCCCACGGTTTTACCTTTTAGCTCGTAACCACGGTTGGCTTCGCGTTGCCAGTTGCCGGCGCGGATCTCTGCATCGGCTGTGTTAAAATGGTTCATTAAGGCCAGTAACAGGCCAACGCAATGTTCGCCCACCGCATCCATATTACCTTCGGGCGCATTGATAAGCAGAATGTTTTTTTGCGCGGCGTAAGCTTCGTCAATATTGTCCATACCGGCACCGGCACGGCAAACAAAGCGCAGATTTGTCGCCGCATCTATTAGCTGCTGGTCAACATTAAATTTAGAACGAATAACCAAGCCTTCGTAGTTACCGATAATCTGCATGGCCTCATCCAGCTTTATTAGTGGCTGGTAATCGCAATGATAGCCAGCGGCTTCTACCTGTTCAATAAAAATGGGATGAATATCGTCGGCAATAAGTATTTGATGTTTCAAGATTTTTATGTTTATAGCCTGCAAACATATTGAACTATAAGGAAATATCGTATAAACGGGATGTAATTTTATTGGATGGTGGGAGGACCTTGCCTAAATCCTCTTCAAGGGCGAGGCCTTAATACGTAACGGAAGAAGTTTAAAAGGGTGGCAAAACATTGTCAGTGTACCAGTAGTGCACCAGGGCGTTCGCATTTTGGTGGTATGAATGCCTTGGTAAATAATCAACTAAAAGGGCCGCTCCGTTTTTTTGATCCATTCACTTAAAGCGGTTAACTGTTGTGGATGGTCCTTTAACCATTGCACATTTTCGGTTCTGTTGGCACTTATACTGGCGGTGCGGGTAAACGTTGGCATGTTCTCGCTTTGCGCAAGTTTATATAAATAGGCTGCGAAAAATTTATCGAAAAAATTCTTATTGCTTTTGTTTTCGGCCAATTGCCCGGCCATCGTAAATATGCTTTTTAGCTCGTATTCTAATAAGTCCATACCGGTTAGTTTTTTAGTTTGGGCTGCAGCAACCACCAAAGAGATACTGGTATTGAGTGTAGTGGTTTCCTGATCGCCATTGGTGGAAACAGGAATGGTCGTGGCGCCATTATTATCTTTGAGCACCCCACCTTGAATAATATGCTGAATATTGTTGTAAGCTTCGTCTGCCCGCTGCCCTGTGGGTTCTAATAATAAAAAGCTGCAAAAGCCTAATAAAGCATTTGCCCTTTTGTTTTGATGAAAACATACCAGCGCATACAGCCGTTGGCTGCTGGCATTACGGGGGTTATGCTTTATAGCTTCAATGGCGCTATTCTCGGCATCTGCATATTGCTTGTTCCTGAAATAGGCTATGCCCTGGTTGTAAAATATCTGCGGGTAATCAGGATTTATTTTTATGGCTTCATTATAATTATCAAATGCTTTTTGAGCCTGATTATCTTCATCATAAATAGTGGCCAGCAAACAATACACAGCCACTTTTAAGGAAGAATTTTCCGTTTTAACTGCTTTTTCCAAATGCGGAATGGCGTCTTTAGGCTTTTTGAATGTATATAGCGAAAAGGCGAGTTCGTAGTTGGCATAGCTATTTTCGGGATCGGTTTTTAATACCTCATTAAATTTATCTATCGCCTCGGGATATTTACCTTGATTGTGTAAGTCTACACCTTGTTTAATCAGATCATTTGACGGGCTGTTTTGTGCCGACGCAGAAAATTGAATGAAACTCAATAATAGAACTAATAGTAATGGATACCGATTCTTCATGCTTTAAAGCTACAAAAGAGATATAAAAAGGGCGAAAAAAAATATTTTAAACTTCGGTTTAACTTGAAGTATAATTTCTATTTTTCGCTTTCGTTTAAGTGATTAAAATTTATTTATGAGATTAATGTATAACAGTGTCTTAACATTCGCTGCCATCCCGCTTTTATTAGCATCCTGTTCATCAAAACGCAATAATACGGATAGCGAAAGTGTTTTTGCAGCACCCAAGTCACCGTTTGATACTACAGCCTTATTAGCTTATAACCCCAAAAACGCAGATAAACGTATTGATGAATTTATACAAAACCTGCATAAAACCAGGGGTTTTAACGGCAATGTGCTGGTTGCCAAACATGGCAAAATAATTTATGAAAAAGCACTGGGCTGGGCCGATTACCTGCGTCGCGACAGTTTGAACATAAACTCACAGTTTGAGTTGGCATCTGTTTCAAAAACCATGACCTCAACCGCTATCCTGCTGTTGATGGAGCGTGGTAAACTAAAGCTGGATCAGGATGTAAAGGACTTTTTCCCTGATTTTCCTTATGATGGGGTAACCATCCGCCTGTTGCTTACACACCGTTCGGGGATGATGAATTATGTTTATTTTACCGATGATATTTATAGAAAAGAGCACCGCGACCAACGCAAGGGATTGACCAATGCGGAGGAAATGGCTTTAATAGCACAATATAAACCAGCCCGCTTTAATAAACCCGATGTTAGGTTTTTATATAACAACTCCAACTTTATGGTGCTGGGTTCCATTATTGAAAAAGTGAGTGGTATGCCCTATGCGCAGTTTATGAAAGAGAACGTATTTATCCCGGCAGGGATGGCGCATACGGCAGTTTATTCAAAAGCTGTTTATGATAAAATTCCGGTTGATGTGGTTGGCCATGACCGGGGACAATGGAGATACTCGGTAGCGCAAAATTTTTTAGATGGCCCTGTTGGCGATAAAGGCATATATAGTACTGTTGGTGATCTGTTTTTGTATGACCGTGCCTTGCGCGCCGGCCGTTTATTAAAAAAAGCGACTATGGATTCGGCTTATGTGGCGCGTAACCCCATGCTGCACGGACACTTTAGCTACGGCTATGGCTGGCGTATTTTTGAAGCGCCGGGCCAGCAGGTAATTTACCATACGGGCTGGTGGCATGGTTTCAGGCATATTTATTTGCGCGACATGAAAAACGATATTACTATTGTTTTGTTATCTAATTTATCGAATGGCAGTTTGTTAAAACTGGACGAACTGTTTAAAATAACCGGTATGCCTATAGTTAGAAAAAGCGCATACAATGGCAACGGAGATACAAGTGATGACCAGTAATTGTACAGATAGGCAAATGACTGAGATAGATAATCAACCTTAATTAAAAATTTGCACATCAAAAAAAGATATGTTTGATAAATTAATGGAGGCCCAGCAAAAAGCTGGCGAAGCAAAGAAAAGATTAGATGCCATCAGCGTATATGGTTCTGTTGAAGGCGGGAAAATTACGATTACAGCTAATGCTAATAAAGTAATACAAGCTGTAAGGATTGACCCTGAGTTTTTGAAGGAAGCGGATAAGGAAGAACTGGAAGAGTTATTAGTTACCGCCATTAATAAAGCTATGGAACAGGCCGATAATGTGAGCCAAACTGAAATGGCCGCTATTACCAAAAGCATGTTGGGTGGTTTAGGAAATATGTTTTAAGTATGACGTAAGTCGTTTTGAATATTAACCTGTAAATATCACTTTTGGGTAAAACGACATTACCTGTAAAACACAAACATCTATTATGAAAACTACCTTTTATGGACATGCTTCCGTTGGTTTAGAGATTGACGGAATAAAACTACTGTTCGATCCCTTTATTACGCCGAACCCACTGGCAAAGCATATTGATATTTATAGCTTAAAGCCCGACTACATCCTAATATCGCACGGACACGGCGACCATGTGGCCGATTTGGAAGCGATACAGAAAGACAGCGGTGCCAAAGTGATCTGTATTGCTGAAATAGCCGGATGGCTGGGCAATAAAGGCATAAGTAATACCCACGGCATGAATATTGGCGGTGGGTATGATTTTGACTTTGGCCGTGTAAAAATGGTTTATGCTTTACATTCCAGTTCCATGCCCGATGGTAGCTACGGGGGTAACCCCGCCGGTTTTGTGATCACCACAAAAGACAAAAAAATATATTACGCAGGTGATACGGCGCTTACTTATGATATGAAGCTACTGGCTGATGAAGATATTGACTGGGCCATTTTACCAATTGGGGATAACTACACAATGGGGGTTGACGATGCCATAAAAGCCACCGGATTTATTAACTGCAAAAATGTTATTGGTATACATTATGATACCTTTCCGGCTATTGTGATAGATAAAGAAGTGGTTAAAGAAAAATTTATAAAGGCTGGTATTAATATCCAGCTGCCTGCTATTGGCGAAAGTATAGAATTATAAGAATAAATAAATAATTCATTTTACACAAAGAAGCCCACCGGTAAACCGGTGGGCTTCTTTGTGTAAAATGAATTACATAGATTTCATCGCTGTCGTGTCTTTTTTCGATTTTTTCTTTTCTTTCACTTTTCCGTCTTTCACTTTCTTTTTCTTCTTTACTGTATCAGTTACCGCCGTTGTTTTAACCGGAATTGCCGCAAAAACAGTTCCGTAAGAGATTGCTGCTAAAGCAATCATACAAATTAATTTTTTCATGATCGATAGTTTTATGTTATCACCTTAAACTATTAACTATCAACGCGGTTAATTGTTTTTAAATTAAATAACCGTTCCATTCGGGATCACAGCCCGTTTTTTTATGACCACAATGCCATCTTTTACGGTGTATGTCGGAAAATCGCCATCTTCCAGCTTTTCGCCACAGTTTATATAAACATCATCGCCTATATAAGTGTTTTTATCAATTATGGCATTTTTAATTTTGCACCGGTCACCAATACCCATAATTGGTATTCCGCTTTCATGCGACTCTTGAATTTGCTCTAATGTCTGGTAATTATCACTACCCATTATATAGCAGTTTTCAATTTGGGTGTCGAAACCCACGCGGGTGCGAATACCCACTATGGAGCGTTTAATATGGCTTGCATTGATGATACAACCATCAGAAACAATAGTTTTTTCCATGTGCGTGCCCGATACTTTTGATGGTGGCAACATGCGGGCACGGGTAAAAATGTAATTTTTGTCAAACAGATTAAATTGTGGAATATCGTCTGTTAAACCCAGGTTAGCATCAAAAAATGAGGAAATGGTGCCAATATCTGTCCAATACCCCTCATACTGGTAGCTGATCACTTTATGTGTCCCGATAGATTGCGGAATAATTTCTTTGCCAAAGTCTGTACGGTCATTACCATCAAGCAGTTCATATAAAAGCTTGCGGTTAAATATATAAATACCCATCGAAGCCAGGTATACCCGGCCCTGTGCTTTCATCTCGTCACTAACATCTGACGCCAGATACTCAAAGTTACTTTTGGGCTTTTCAACAAACGCGGTAATTTCATTATCATCATTGGTTTGTAAAATACCAAAGCCGGGTACATCATTAGCATGAACGGGGATAGTTGCTATTGAAATATCCGCGTTTGCTTTTATATGCTGTTCAATCATAGGATCAAAGTCCATTTGATATAGTTGATCGCCCGAAAGAATTAATACATAATCAAACTCATGCACCGACAGGTGGTGTAAACTTTGGCGCACCGCGTCCGCCGTACCCTGAAACCAAGCGCCGCTTGTTGGTGTTTGCTCTGCCGCCAAAATATCAACAAAAGCCTCACTAAAACTGCTAAAGTGGTAGGTGTTTTTAATATGTTTATTTAACGATGCTGAATTAAACTGCGTTAATACATAAATACGGTTAATGCCCGAGTGCAGACAATTAGAAATAGGAATATCAACCAACCTGTATTTACCCGCAATTGGTACAGCTGGTTTTGAACGCGTTGCCGTTAAGGGGTACAAACGGCTGCCCTGGCCCCCGCCAAGAACAATGCTAATTACTTTTGAAGTCATATTATAGTGGGTTTTATACTTTGGTAAAGTTCAATGTACCGCCGGGCCGATACGTCCCATGAAAAATCAAGGGCCATCATGCGTTTTCTTATCACCTGCAACTGTTTTTTATCTTCATAAAGCACAATTGCACGGTTAACAGAATAACAAATATCATCTGTATTGATATTTTGAAAACGTATGCCATAACCGCCGCTGTCGCCAAAATCAATTACAGTATCCTTTAATCCTCCGGTACTTCTTACCACGGGTATGGTGCCATAACGTAAGGAATATAGCTGGTT
>DASWOZ010000115.1:0-8557 GCA_036398535.1 Mucilaginibacter sp.
TCGCAGGTGTCAGAAACGCTTTTCATTTTAGCTATCCCATTTTTTTTGCGCAATTTCGGGATCAAATATGTAATGCTGTTCAGCATGTTGGCATGGGTTTTACGCTTCGGTCTTTTCGCGTTCAGTGACCCGGCCGGGGGATTATGGATGATCGTTTTATCATGTATAGTATATGGTATGGCGTTTGATTTCTTCAATATTTCGGGTTCTTTATTTGTAGAAACACAAACAACACCAGAGATAAGAGGCAGTGCACAGGGCTTATTTATGATGATGGTAAATGGCTTTGGTGCTTTGTTTGGAAGTTTGACAAGTGGTGTAATTATTGATAACTTTTTTACACTGACTGATAAAAGCAAAAATTGGCATGGTATATGGCTTTGTTTTGCCGGATATGCGTTAGTGATCGCAATTATATTTCCATTCGTGTTCAGGTATAAACATAACGCGGCGCTCAAACATGCCATACAGCATGCTTAAAAGTGTAAATTTCAAGTTAGAACCTGTATATTAAAATATCCTGTATCCTAAAGTTAAATTGAACAGGTTAATTTTGGTAGAGCCTGTGCCATAGGTTTGGTTGGAAAGCCCGGCTTCATATCGTAAATCTATAGATAAATCGCGTATATCTAATCCGGCCCCAAATTGCCAGGCATAGTTTTGGTCTTTATAATTTAGTTTTACGATATTGCTGGCGGCACTGCTATAACTCTGATCTTTATTGATAGCAAACGACACTAACGGGCCTGTATAAAAACGCCCTCCAAAACCAAATGCGCCTATTTTACCGCCAAACAACAGGGGCACATCTATACTGGTAAATTTTGCTTGTGTTTGCACACCATTGTCTGTAAGATTTACATTTTTACTGGTGACATAAGCTTCCGGCTGAAAGTTAAATCCTAAAGCACCGAACCTTGCCCATAATCCGCCTAAATAACCCGCCTGGTTACTGGCATTTAATGTACCTGTTTTTGAAAGGCTGGATAAATTCACACCACCTTTTAAGCCAAATTGAAAGCTGGGTACTACCTGTGCCGTTGCAATATAAATGGTAGCTATAAGTGTAATTGATGTTAAGATGATCTTTTTCATAGAGGTAATATTTAGATTAACAAATATATACCTTTGTGGTTTAAACTAAATCAAGTCTGTATAATGCCGGGATTAAATGCCTTTTCAATAGGCGAGTGATTGGCTGCTTCAATACCCATAGTTATTACTTTCCGGGTTTCTAAAGGGTCTATTACCCCATCAACCCAAAGCCGGGCAGCGGCATAGTATGGCGTAGTTTGCTCATTATATTTATCGGTTATTTGTTTAAGTAATTCATCCTCTTTCTCTTTGGTTATCACCTCGCCTTTAGCTTTTAACCCCGCCGCCTGTATTTGCAACAGTGTCTTTGCAGCCTGTGAACCACCCATAACCGCTATTTTAGCTGATGGCCAGGCATAGATCAAACGAGGATCATAGGCCTTACCACACATGGCATAATTACCCGCCCCATAGGAGTTTCCAATTACTATAGTAAATTTAGGAACAACCGAATTGGCAACCGCGTTAACCATTTTAGCACCATCTTTAATAATCCCCCCCTGCTCTGCCTTACTGCCTACCATAAAGCCGGTCACATCCTGCAAAAACACTAAAGGGATCTTTTTTTGATTACAGTTCATTATAAAGCGAGCCGCCTTATCAGCCGAATCTGAATAGATCACACCGCCAAACTGCATCTCTCCTTTGCCTGATTTAATTACTTTACGCTGGTTGGCAACTATACCAACGGCCCAGCCATCCACACGGCCTAAACCACAGATGATGGATTTGCCATAAAGTGCTTTATATTCATCAAATTCCGAGTTATCAACTAAACGTGCAATAATATCATTCATATCATAGGCCTTTTCCCGGTTGTCAGGAAGCAGGCCATAAATATCATTTTCATCAAGTTTTGGTTTTGAAGGTTTTATACGGTCAAAACCGGCTTTGTTAAAATCGCCTACTTTGCTCATGCTGCTTTTAATCGCATCCAAACAAGCCTTATCATTCGGGAACTTATAATCTGTAACGCCGGATATTTCGCAATGCATGTCCGCTCCACCCAATGCCTCGTTTTCTATTTCTTCGCCAATGGCTGATTTTACTAAATAAGATCCGGCTAAAAAAACCGAACCTGTACCTTCCACAATCATCGCCTCATCGCTCATGATAGGTAAATACGCCCCGCCCGCCACACACGAACCCATAATGGCCGCAATTTGAATAATACCCATACTGCTTATTAAAGCGTTATTGCGAAAAATGCGGCCAAAGTGCTCCTTATCCGGGAATATCTCATCCTGCAAGGGCAAATAAACGCCTGCCGAATCAACCAAATAAATAATAGGCAAGCGGTTTTCTATAGCTATCTCCTGCGCACGTAAATTTTTCTTAGCCGTTATCGGGAACCATGCACCCGCCTTAACCGTGGCATCATTAGCCACAATTATACATTGCCTGCCGGATATATAACCAATACCTGTAATTACACCACCAGAAGGGCAACCGCCGTGCTCGGCATACATGCCATCAGCAATAAAAGCGCCAATTTCCAGCCAGGGCTTATCATTATCAATTAAATAAGCAACACGCTCGCGGGCAAGCATTTTCCCTTTTTCTTTTTGTTTTGCGGCTGCCTTTTCGCCGCCACCCAGATATATTTTTTTGAGCCTGTTATTTAAATCATATACCAGTTGCTTATTAATATCTTCGTTTTTATTAAATTCAATATCCATAATTGGTTTTGGTAGAAATGTAATTTAAGAAAAATATAACGGGTAAATTTATTTAGGCCGTATTTTAGTTTTAGCGATTTGATTTGGTAATAGTTTGTCCCTTCACTACCTGTTTACCTCCCTTTAACCTGATTAATGAATGGGCATAAGCCTCTTGCATTAATATTTTCATATAATCTTCCGGGAAGTCATTAATGTTATTCACAGTAATTTGATAAGATCAGTGATTCTTCTTTTCCTATTTATCCAAATTTACAAGTTGCTACATTAATTAATTTGAACAAAACAAATGTAATATTTACATGACAAAACACTTGTATTAATGAAATACACTTAGTAAATTGCTTCACTATTGATTAACCCCTAATAAAATGATTATCCTAACGGTAGTTTACCTTTTAAGGCGATTTAATGTTATATCGCGTTTAAACAATTTGGTTTTGATTACCAAAGTTCCTTCTTTCGTTGTAGCTTAATCCCGGTAGTATATTTGGATTATAATGTTAAGTCAGGTTCCTGTCTTTGAACCAAACTTCGTCGGGCTGTATTTTACAGTTTTCCATGAGGGCAATCAGTTCAATTGGATCTGCTGAGGTCAGTACCAATTTCCGGTTGGCAGGTTTTAAAAAACGCTGCTCCACCATCACATCCATTTGTTGCAGCAAAAAATCATAGAACCCGTTTACATTGAGTACGCCTATGGGGTGATTATGCAGGCCGAGTTGCAACCAGGTCAAAACTTCAAAAAACTCTTCTAATGTGCCGAAGCCACCAGGCAGCATAATTACGCCATCACACAAGTCATTCATTAGTTGTTTCCGCTGGTGCATATTCTCTACAATATGCAATTTTGTTAACCCGGTATGGCCAACTTCCTTATTCATTAAAAATTGAGGGATAACACCAATCGCTTTTCCGCCCTTGTTCAATATGGCATCAGCCAATAAACCCATTACACCAACACGGCCACCGCCAAATACTAAGGTTTGATCACCACTAACCATAACTTCGGCTAATTGTTCAACAGACTGCCTTAATACAGCATCGCCGTTAAAATTAGCGCCGCAAAATACACAGATGGATTTCATATTGATGTTGAATCAAGTTTCTTATATTGAATAGTTTATAAGGCTGAACGTTAAAAAAAGTTAATCTTATTTACAAGCCAAAAATACTTGTTTAAGTTTGATAGTATGCTGAGTAAAAACAAAATATTAATCATATTATCAAGTATTGCTACTTCTTATATAGCAAAAAGTCAAAGTTTACAGGCTCAACAAGGGGTAATCATTAAATCTGGTACAAATGACAGACTAGCCAATATCCAAGTATTTAATAAGCAAAATTCATCTAAAGTTAAATCAAACGGATTTGGATTATTCAGTATTCTGGCTAAACAAGGAGATACATTAGAATTTACCACCGATGGCTTTATTACAGATACCAGTATTGTAAAAAATTTTCTATTCAAAGACATTTACCTAAAACCATCTTATTTTGAATTGCAGGAAGTGGTTATTTCAGGCAGTTCATTAAAACAGGACTTACAGGAAGCACAGAATGGGTACCGGCGCAAAAGTGTATTTTACACAGGTACCCCACATTATTATTACCTGGTCTTAAAACCAATGACCTTTATTTACGAAAACTTTAAAAGTGAAGTAAAGCAAGCCCGACGATTTAAAAAATTCGCCTATGAACAGTTGGAATATGATAAAATATACCGACGGTTTAACGATTACACTATAAAAAAAGCAATTCCTATTAAAGATGAGGAACTAGATGAATTTAAATCAGCGTATACCCCTACCTTAAAACAGGCAACTACCTGGAGTGATTACGATATGGATGTTTATCTCAAAAAATCTTATAAAAACTTTTTAACAAACAGGCCAAAACCTAACCTCTAAATAACTAATCTCCAATCTCTATTACCGCGTATAATTAGGCGCTTCTTTAGTTATCGTAATATCATGTGGATGCGATTCGCGGATACCTGATGCGGTAATTCGCACAAATTTTGCTTTTTGCAGGGCTTCAATATCTTTAGCACCACAATACCCCATGCTTGCACGTAAGCCGCCAACAAACTGGTAGATCACTTCAGACAGTGTACCTTTATAGGGTACACGTCCCACAATACCTTCTGGTACCAATTTTTTAATATCGTCCTCTACATCCTGAAAATAGCGATCTTTTGATCCCTGTTCCATGGCCTCGATAGAACCCATACCACGATACGATTTAAAACGACGGCCTTCATAGATAATACTTTCGCCCGGTGATTCTTCCACACCTGCAAATAATGAGCCTGCCATAATGGTACCAGCACCGGCTGCAATAGCCTTGGCAATATCACCAGTGTGTTTAATACCACCATCTGCAATAACCGGAACACCCGAGCCCTGTAATGCCTTAGCACACTCATAAACCGCATACAACTGAGGAACGCCTACACCGGCAATGATACGGGTAGTACAAATAGAACCCGGACCTATACCCACTTTTACACCATCGGCACCTGCATTAGCTAAGGCTAAAGCGGCTTCGCCGGTAGCTACGTTGCCGGCTATAATCTGCAGATCGGGATAGGCTGCTTTTACTTCTTTTAACTTATCAATAACTCCTTTTGAGTGGCCATGCGCGGTATCAATAGCTATTACATCAACCCCTGCTTTTACCAGGGCATCTACCCGTTCCATTGTATCGGCTGTTACACCTACGGCGGCTCCAACCCGTAAACGTCCCAACTCGTCTTTACAAGCAGCAGGGAAATTTTTAAATTTTTGAATATCCTTAAAAGTGATTAAACCAATCAATATGCCGGCCTCATCTACAACCGGTAATTTTTCAATTTTATGGCTTTGCAATATTTCTTCGGCTTGTGTAAGCGTGGTACCTTTAGGAGCGGTTATCAGGCTTTCTTTGGTCATTACTTCCTGTACCGGGCGGCTCATTACTTTTTGAAAACGGAGATCGCGATTGGTAATAATGCCTTTTAGCTTACCTTTCTGGTCAATAACAGGAATGCCGCCAATTTTAAACTCCTTAATTATTTTAACCGCATCGGCCACTACAGCGCCTTCGTGCAGGGTAACCGGGTCCTGTATCATGCCGCTTTCTGAGCGCTTTACCTTACGCACCTCGTCGGCCTGGCGTTGTATGCTCATATTTTTGTGCAACATACCTAAACCACCGGCCTGCGCCATAGAAATGGCCATTTGCGCCTCGGTTACGGTATCCATAGCGGCAGAAACTAATGGGATATTCAGTTTGATCTTTTTAGTTAAATAAGAACTGGTGTCCACTTCGCGCGGTAAAACTTCTGAATAAGCCGGGAGTAGTAAAACGTCGTCGTAGGTTAAACCTTCGCCTACAAATTTGGATGGGTCTGATAGCATAGCAAATAATTTATTTGGAGGTATTATTTGCCGGGCAAAGCTAATTAATTATTTTGAATTTTGGATATCCAGTTTCGAATTTGTTTAATCTATCGCCCAATATGAAATTAAGTTACAGATAGATGATAAATCCGGAATTGAAAACCCAAAACAACGAAACTTACTTGAATGCTTTAAAAAAGTAAAACAATATGAAAAATCCGGTATTGGGATTAGTATTTCCCTACAATCACTTTATAGATCTGGTCAAGGTTAAGATACTGATTAGCCAGCTTTAATAATTCTTCGGCCGTTATTGTTTTAACCGTTTGGGTATAGCGGTCATAGTAATCATAATCAAGATCTGAAAAATAAAGATTTTTAAACTTATCCGCATGCGAGAATACATTTTCCAGACTGCCCAATAATGAACCTAACATATAATTGCGAACCAAGGATAATTCTTCACCTGGTATCAGGTCTGTTTTTAATAAGTTAATCTCTTTTTCAATTTCAATTACAGCCAATTTACAAACATCCGCCCCAACTTCTGTAGCGATAAATAAGGCACCTGTTTTTTTAAGCGAACTTAAGCCCGATCCGATACCATAAGTATAACCTTTATCTTCACGAATATTTGTCATTAACCTTGAACCAAAATAACCACCCAAAACCGTATTTAACACTTGCATAGCCGAAAAATCAGGATGAGTACGGTTAAACATAGGCAAGCCCATACGTATAGCCGATTGCAGGGCTTCCGGCTTTTCTTTAAAATAAAAATGCTCCGTACCAACTACAATATCGGGTTGTGTGGTATTAGCGCTTTCGCCTGTATTTGTCCAGCCTTTACCAAACATTTCTGTTAAAAGATCAATGGTTTGTTGTTCAATTTTTCCGGCGATGATAAGTGTACAATTAGATGGCTGATACATTTGCTTAAAATGAGCCAGCATATCGTCGCGGTACAGCCTGTTATAATCATCAATCTCTGAGCTAAAACCGTATATAGTATCCCCATATATAGCCTTATTAAATATACGCCTTGCCATTACGTCATTTTTTTGCAGGCTTACCTGTAGCTTTTGCTGTTGATTGCGGATAAACGTATCCAATTCGTTTTGCGAAAAAATTGAATTTGTTAAAATATCCTGTATCACGGGCAACGTTTCGGGCAAATGTTTATTCAAGCTATACAAAGTAACCTGCGAATAGTCATAACCATAATCTACCTGCAAAAAGGCACCGTAAAAATCAATTTTATCGGCAATTTCTGACGCTGATAATTTATTAGTGCCTTCGGTAAGCATGGTATTAACCGCCATATTTAACAATGGCCGGGTAGCATCAAATCGCAAATTGTTAAAAATCCATTCAATACGTACCAGTTCCTGATCGCCGGAGTTAAAGCAAAATATATTGCAGCCATTATCCAGCTTGGTATGCTCGGGTCTGATTAGATTTATATTGTCTATCCCTTTAAATTCAGGAGCAATTTTTCTTTGTAGCATAGTTATTAATTACTTACCTCTTCTGCTAAATATATTAAAGTTGATGAATTGTCTTTTCTAAACAGCTTGTTAGCTTCGGCTTTTATTTGTTCCGGTGTAACCGCCAGGTATTTCTCGGTTTCGTGGTTCAATTTTTCGGCATCACCCAATAGTTCATAATAAGCAAGGTTCATTGCTTTATCCAATAATGACATTTCAGAAAATATCATGGTCGATTCGGTTTTGTTTTTAACCTTGGTTAATTCATCAATTGGAACTTCCTGTTCTTTTAACTTCCCTACTTCATCCCATAATGCGGCTTCTGCCTGCTCAACTGTTACCCCTGCTAAGGGCTTTCCTTCTAACACAAACATGCCTTTATCTAAACTGCCAAATACATAAGCGTGTACCTCGCTAAACAATTGTTTGTCTTTTACTAAGTTGCGATACAAGCGTGATGAATTACCGCGCGAAAGAATATCTGATATAAGCTCCACAGCGTAAAAATCCTCACAATTGCGGCCGGGCATTTGTAGGGCAATATATACATCATTAAGCGGAACCTTGGCGGTAACCGTTTCCCTGCGCACTTCGTGTTGTTCCGGCTCCTGCGGTAAATTACGATGATATTTTTCGCCCGCAGGTATGGAGCCAAACCATTTCCCGGCCAATTGTTTAACCTGTTCTGTTTTCACATCGCCGCCAACTACCATTATGGCATTTTGCGGATTATAATGTTTTTTGAAGAAGGCCTTTACATCATCTATTTGCGCATTTTCTATATGCTCAATAGTTTTACCGATCGTATCCCAACGGTACGGATGCTTTTTGTAAACCATTGGCCGCAAGCGCAGCCATACATCGCCATAAGGCTGATTTAAATAGCGCTGTTTAAATTCTTCGATCACCACAT
>DASWOZ010000116.1:0-6161 GCA_036398535.1 Mucilaginibacter sp.
TCCCGGTTAAGCCCGGCATATTTTCATCTAAAAAAACCAGGTCAAAATAGTTATTCCTAAAGGTTTCTACCGCATCGTTACCATTGGTTACGGTGGTAACTTTGTAGCCCTTTTCATTTAAAAAAAGTATATGTGGTTTTAACAGGTCAATCTCGTCATCAGCCCATAATATAGTCGTATCCTGCATCATATTTTATATATAAATATCAATTATTAGTTTCGGCACTTAGCTTGATTGCTAAGTATTACCTTACCAAACATAGCGGTATAACCTCAAAGCACGGGTTTTGTTATTAACAATAAAAGGAATTAACAAAAATTAACAAATATAAGACAGATATAAGCACTTAATTTAACATTTTTGCACAACGCTCCTTACATATTGAATAAAAAGAAAATTATTAACGATCCCGTTTACGGGTTTATCACTATCCCGTCCGAGTTGGTGTTTGATTTGCTTGAACATCCTTATTTTCAGCGGCTAAGATATATTAAACAATTGGGCATGACTCACCTGGTTTATCCGGGCGCGTTGCACACCCGCTTTCATCATGCACTGGGCGCTATGCACCTGATGAGTACCGCTATAGAAACGCTGTGCAGTAAAGGCGTTGATATTACCCCACAAGAGCAGGAAGCCCTCATCATCGCTATTTTGTTGCACGACATAGGGCATGGGCCATTTTCGCATGCTTTAGAACATACCATAGTTGAAGGCATATCGCACGAAGATGTATCCAGGCTGCTAATGGATAAGCTGAATATTGAATTTAACGGCCGGTTAACTACAGCTATTCAAATTTTTAACGGCACTTACCCTAAAAAGTTTTTACATGAAATGGTATCCAGCCAGTTGGATATGGACAGGCTTGACTACCTAAACCGGGATAGCTTTTTTACAGGCGTATCCGAGGGCGTCATCAGCTCTGATCGCATTATCAAGATGTTGAATGTTAAAGACGATCACATTGTAGTTGAAGAAAAGGGTATTTACTCTGTCGAGAAATTTTTGATTGCGCGCCGTTTAATGTACTGGCAGGTTTACCTGCATAAAACAGTAATAGCAGCCGAGTATATGTTGGTAAAGATCCTGAAACGCAGCCGCGAATTGGTACTTAATGGCGAGGAGCTTTTTGCTACCCCCGCGTTAAACCATTTTTTAAAAACCACCATCAGTAAAGAAGTTTTTATTAATGAAGATCATCACATTGAAACCTTTAGCCTGTTGGATGATACCGATATTCTTTCGGCAGTAAAGGTTTGGGCATTAAATAATGATTTTGTGCTGTCTAAACTGTGCCACGATTTTGTAAACCGTAAACTTTTCCATGTAGATATTACCAACGAAACACCAGACAAGAACTTTTTAGCAGAACTGATCAATAAAGCATCGATAAAATATAAGTTGACAAAAAAGGATGCCGCTTATTTTGCTTTTACAGATACCATTGTGAACAATGCTTATAAGGTGGGCGATGGCAATATCCGCATTTTGATGAAAAATGGCAGTATTAAGGATATTGCACAAGCCAGTGATAATTCAAATTTGGAAGCCCTGTCAAAAACAGTTACCAAACATATACTTTGCTACAGTAAAGACCTCATGCCGCAATAGGGTTTAGGTGTATTACGTTGTACATTAAACCTATTAATAAAAATACCGTTAAAGTGGTGTTAGTAACGTATAATATATAATTTGCTGCTTTAATATTAACATTTAAATTTGTCTGATGCAGTTTAGCGCCCAGGAAATAGCTTTTATACTCAACGGAACAGTTGAAGGCGATCCGTTAGTATCAGTTAATCAACTGGCTAAAATAGAAGAAGCCCAAAATGGTTCATTATCGTTTTTGGCCAATCCAAAATATGAACAATTTATTTATACCACAAACGCTTCAGTAGTTATTGTTAATAATGACCTGGTACTTGCCGAACCTGTAAAAGTTACGCTCATCCGGGTAGAAAATGCTTACAGCGCATTTTCGGTATTGCTTGAAAAATACAATACCATCAAATTACATAAATCCGGTATAGAGCAGCCCAGTTTCATACATCCGTCTGCGCAGGTAGGCGAAAACGTATATATAGGTGCGTTTGCTTACATAGGCCCGGATGTTAAAATAGGCAGCAACAGCAAAATTTATCCCAATACTTATATCGGCGACAACGTTACCATTGGCGACAATGTTACACTTTTTGCAGGTGTAAAGGTTTATTTTGACTGTGTATTGGGCAATAACGTAATTGTACATTCAGGCGCCGTTATTGGCAGCGATGGCTTTGGTTTTGCACCTAATGCGGACGGCACCTACAATAAAGTAAGCCAGATAGGCAATGTAATACTGGAAGACAATGTAGAAGTGGGTTCAAATACCACAATTGACCGTGCAACCATGGGCTCAACCATTATACACAAGGGTGTAAAACTGGATAATTTGATACAGATTGCCCATAACGTTGAAATTGGCACCAATACCGTAATAGCGGCTCAATCCGGTATATCCGGCAGCACAAAAATTGGCGAAAGCGTTATCTTAGGCGGGCAGGTTGGTATAGTAGGGCATATCAGCATTGCTAAAGGTTCGCAGGTACAGGCCCAGTCGGGCATCAGCCGGACCATCACCGAAGAAGGAAAAAAATGGGGAGGCACACCCGCATATGCTTATGCAAACCACATGCGTTCGCACATCGTGTTACAGCGTTTGCCTGAGTTAGAAAGAAAAGTTGAAGAATTAACTAAAATAATTGCTGAACTGAAGAATAAATAATGTCATGGAGTAATACCCCAAAATGACTTAATGACCAATGACCATTTTATAAAAATGAATATAAAACAACGTACCATTAAAGCACCTGTTTCTGTTTCAGGTGCGGGATTACATACGGGAGAACGGGTTACCATGACCTTTAATCCGGCGCCCGAAAATCACGGCTATAAATTCAGGAGGATAGATATTGAGGGGGTGCCTGTAATTGATGCGGATGTAGATAACGTAACCGATACCTCGCGCGGTACCACCATATCACAAAATGGCGCAAGCGTAAGCACCATTGAACATGTTTTGGCCGCTTTAGTAGGATTAGAGATTGATAATGTATTAATTGATATGGATGGGCCCGAAACGCCTATTATGGATGGCAGTTCTATACAATTTGTTGACGCTATATCGGCAATTGGCTCGGTAGAACAGGAAGCCGACAGGGAATATTATCATATACCATATAATATTCACTATTCTGAACCTGAAAGAAAAGTTGAAATGGTGGCTATGCCGTTGGATGATGACTACCGTTTTACCTGCATGGTTGATTATAACTCCCAGGTATTAGGAAGCCAGCATGCCAGTATATCTTCCATAACAGAATTTATAAAAGAGATAGCCTCATGCCGAACCTTTTGCTTTTTGCATGAGCTGGAAATGCTGCTAAAGCATGATCTGATAAAAGGCGGCGATTTAAATAACGCTATTGTAGTGGTTGACAAACAGGTTGACGACGACGAGCTGGCACATTTAGCGAAGCTATTTAACCGTAAGGATATTAAAGTGGCCCCACAGGGTATCTTAAACAATATTGAACTGCGTCATCAAAACGAGCCTGCAAGGCATAAGCTGCTGGATATGATTGGCGACCTGGCATTGGTGGGCGTTCCGTTGCGCGGGCATATTATGGCGGCAAGGCCGGGCCACGCGGCGAATGTAGCATTCGCTAAAAAAATAAAAACACTTATTAAAAAGGAGCGCAGCCGTAAACATTTTAAAGTTTACGACCCCAATATGAAGCCGGTATATGATACCGTACAGATCATGAACATATTGCCCCACAGGCAGCCCATGTTAATGATTGATAAAATATTGGAGCTTACCAAAAGCCATGTGGTAGGTTTGAAAAACGTGACCATGAACGAAGATATTTTTCAAGGTCATTTTCCGGGGACTCCTCTTTTTCCGGGTGTTTTACAAATTGAAGCTATGGCCCAAACGGGAGGTATCCTGGTTTTAAATACCGTACCCGATCCTGAAAATTATATCACCCTGTTCTTAAAAATAGAGAATGCCCGGTTTAAAGATAAAGTAATACCCGGCGACACCTTAATATTCCACTGTAATTTAATTGCGCCCATTCGCCGTGGCATAGCGCAAATGAAAGGTATTGGCATGGTAGGCGAACGTGTAGTTGTTGAAGCAGAGCTAATGGCTCAAATAGTAAAAAAAACAAAATCTGAGTAAATATGATCCAGCCGTTAGCATACATACACCCGCAAGCCAAAATAGCCGATAACGTGGTAATTGAACCTTTTGTTACCATTCATAAAGACGTTGAGGTTGGCGAGGGTACCTGGATAGGCTCTAACTCCGTAATTATGGACGGCGCCCGCATTGGCAAAAATTGCCGCATTTTTCCGGGGGCTGTAGTTTCGGCACCACCGCAGGATCTGAAATATAAAGGCGAACCAAGCACGGTGACTATTGGCGACAATACCGTTATCCGCGAATGCGTTACCTTAAATCGCGGTACCGCTTTAGACAAAAACACCACTACCATAGGCAGTAACTGTTTGCTGATGGCTTATGTACACGTGGCACATGATTGCGTAATTGGCGACAATGTGATCATTGCCAATGCAGTGCAACTGGCCGGGCATATTAATGTATATGATTATGCTTTTATTGGCGGTACGTCTGCCGTTCATCAATTTGTAGAGATAGGCGCGCATAGCATGATATCCGGCGGGTCGCTGGTTCGCAAGGATGTTCCGCCGTTTACCAAAGCAGGGCGCGAACCATTATCTTATATAGGTATCAACTCGGTTGGCTTACGCCGCAGAGGATTCTCTGCTACTACCATAAATGAGATCCAGGAGATCTATCGGATCATCTTTCTTAAAAAATACAATATGACCAAGGCTCTTGATATTATTGAGGCCGAATTTAACCCAACTGTTGAGCGCGACGAGATCATCAATTTTGTACAGAACTCACAGCGGGGTATCATGAAGGGATTTGGAAATTCTTAGTTGTCTGAGCCGGAATTTATAGAATTACCGGAATGATGAAAATCAACTTTTTAAACACTAATAAAATTCTATTAATTCGAGTTCAGACAAATGAACCAAATAAAAATCACCCTCGAAAACATCGGCCGCCGCTTTAACCGCGAATGGATCTTCAGGGGAATAGATCATACTTTTACGCAAGGCGAAACCTACGCTATATTGGGGCCTAATGGTTCCGGTAAATCAACTTTATTACAGGTATTAAACGGCAGCCTATCACCATCTACCGGAAAGCTCAGCTATTTTACCGGAGCACGTGAAGTAGTGGCTGAGGAAATATTTAGTTACCTAAGCTTAGCAGCCCCATACTTAGAATTAATTGAGGAGTTTACTTTAACTGAGGTTATAGATTTTCATTTTAAATTTAAGCCCTGCAAAGCCGGGATAGATACAGCCGGAGTAATTGAACTGCTGAATATGCAAAGCAGCAAAAACAAACCCATCAGATACTTTTCATCCGGTATGAAACAGCGCCTTAAACTGGCCCTGGCCTTTTGTGCAGATACCCCCATGCTGATGCTGGATGAACCTACTTCAAATTTAGATACACAAGGTGTGGACTGGTACTTAAACTTGGTTCAACAATACGCCCAAAACCGCCTCACTATCATCTGCTCTAACCAGGAGCATGAGTATAGTTTTTGCAGCAATATTTTGAATATATCGGATTATAAATAACTCACCCTTGGTCTGTATCACACGTCACAGGATACCCGAACCACGAACCCAATAACAAACTTGTTTCTTTCCTATTAACTAACTAAGTTTGCGCCTCAATATATAATTTATGTCTAAAGCATCTGAAATTAAGAATGGTAACATCATTCGCTTTAATGGCGAGTTACTGCAGGTAGAAGAATTTTTACACCGCACACCGGGCAACTTACGTGCCTTTTACCAGGCCCGTATGCGCAACGTAAAAACAGGCAAGCTGGTTGAATACCGTTTCCGTACAGACGAGGATGTAACTATTGCCCGTGTTGAAACCAACGATTATCAATATTTATACGAAGATGGCGATCAGCTCGTGATAATGGATAATGCCACATACGATCAGCACAATGTACCCAAAGCGTTATTTGGCACAGCCGTTAAATTTTTAAAA
>DASWOZ010000117.1:0-3115 GCA_036398535.1 Mucilaginibacter sp.
CCAAACAATTACCTGTACCTTGAAATTGGTAAAGATAAAGTCCAGTTTTTATATTTTTCGTTAAACGCGCTTAGGTTTTACAACACCTTTGATTTTAAAAACGAGGATGAGCTTGCTTATTTTACAACTTTTGTTGCCGAGGAGCTCAACCTTAAACCACAATACATTACACTCGTAGTAAGCGGAAATGCCGCAGCTGGTGATAAAAACCTTACACGTTTAGGCAATTTTTATCCTAAAATTGAACTTAACAATATAAAAGTGCTGGAACTACCTGCTCTTATGGCCCCCGGTAAATTACTTTCTCTTGCAGCCCTATCGCTATGCGCATCATCGGTGGCAGTTTAAAAGGATTACGATTAAATCCCCCTAAAAATTTACCTGTGCGCCCTACTACTGATCTGGCGAAAGAAGCATTGTTTAATATCCTGCTGAACAAGATTGATTTTGAGGGTATAAGTGTGCTTGATCTGTTCAGCGGGACAGGAAATATCTCATTGGAGTTTGCTTCACGCGGGGCTGCACAGATAATTTCTGTCGACAGGAGCATCCATTGCGTAAATTACCTGAGAGATATTGCAAAACAGCACGGACTTACTAATATTAAAGTTTTTAAGGATGATGTTTTTAAATACCTGCAGCACGAAACGGATCAGTTCGACCTGGTGTTTGCAGATCCGCCTTATGACCTGAGCGGAATACCTGAGATACCTAAAATTATATTTGATAAAGAATTACTACTGCCAGACGGCCTGCTGATAGTTGAGCACCAATCGATGCAGAATTTGAGCAATCACCCTGCATTTGACGAGCAAAGAAAGTACGGACACTCGTCATTCTCGTTTTTCGACAATAAAATGTAACTTAAACATAAAATTAGTAGTATACAGGCCATTATTAATTTTAATTGAAAAAATCATACCCCCTGATGATTAAAGCCGAAACTGAAAATATGCAGTCGAAGGATAATAAGAAATACTGGTTTGCCTGCATTATTATGATACTTGTTGCCTTTGTGCAATGTTATCGTACTATACACGACCTGCACTGGGGCAGTGAGCCCGATTTTGACCGCGACATTGCTTACATACGTACCACGCTTAATGGCCACTTTGGACTCGACGCCAATTATGCAGGGCAGTACATGTGGTATAACCCACTGCTTTTCCTTTCTGAATGGTTGATTGTTAAACTCACGGGGCTGCCTATTAATATTGTTGTTGTACGATCGGGGGCATTTTTAAACGTATTGGGGCCCATTACTTTTTTTATAATGGTTTTAAAGCTTTTTGATTTTAAAACCGCATTGGCTGCACTGCTTTCATTTTTGTTCCTGGCATTAGGCAGTTTACCCTGCTGGGGCGGCGGCACTTATTCGCCATGGATGATATCCGATACCTTTGTACAGTTTCTATTCTACATAAATATCATCTTCTGTTACAAAGCATTTTCAACGCAGCAAATGAGCTGGTTTGTGCTGCTTGGCGCCTCAATTGGTATTACTTTTTTGGGTCATTCTGCGCCTACCATTATTATCATTTTAATACTAATAGTTTTACAGGCACAAAAAGTTATTTCCGCACTGCGTCAAAAGGAATATAAGGCTATTGGCACCTACCTGTTACAGGGTGTTGTTACAGCCGTTCCGTTTTTAATATGTGCGTCGCCGTTTCTTTACTTTGTGTGGGGCAAGTATGATTTCCATTTTGTGAACCGCGCCATACTGGAGTGTGCTCCTGGTATTTTTGAAAGAAAGGACTCTGTGGCCTTAGTTAAAGCTAATATTACCTTCAGCCTGCTGATTGCTATTATTGGCGCTGTGTGGTTCTTTAGGAAGTACGACAACAAGCTTATCCGCAAAATCATATTCAGCTGGTTGTTCATTACCGCATTTATGTATGTGTATGAATCGGTAGTGCCTACTGCAAATAAGTTATATGGCATTCATCTGCCCGACACTATCCCGGCGTTTCATTACTTCTTTTATTTAAAAACGCTGCAATCAATATTCTTTGCTTTTGGGTTTATCTTCCTTTTCCAATGGGCTGCGGAACTTATCCCTGCTATCAGTAAAAGGAAGAACAACCCGGGATTTATGAGCAACCTCTTCATCGTTACCATTTTATTTTATATGATTGCTTATTTCCCTTTCTACAGCAAACGCTTCGATTTTTCGGATTTAAGGCAGGCTTGTATTGATAAGGGCAATGAAAAGGATAAAATTGAGGTGTACCATTTTATTGAGAAGAATGTGCCATTAGAAAATGTGCTGCTATGCGAACATGGCCTGTCGCTTTTCCCGGTGATGCCTACGGCTATAAAAATGGTATCTGTAGAAACTTACTTTTCAAACCCTTATATCAGCTATGATCAGCGCGAAAGCGACCGGAACAAAATGCTGAGTTATTTAACTGGCGACGCTCCGGCAGATGCAGCTAAATTGTTCAGCCAGTATAATGTGAGCATAGTACTGCTTAATAACCAGGATTATGCCAAATTCAAAGCACCTGCATTTGCCAGTAATAAGGTTATTTTTAGCAATAGCTCTTTTACACTGATGTCGTTTACGCTGAATAAGGCTGTGCTGACGAAGAATTTATAGAACCTATTAGAGAAACACAAAGTATTGTGCTTCTACGGTTTCCATTAGTCCCTGAAAGGTTTGTAGAATGATTTTGTGCCTAAAGCCAGCATGGCTTTATCTCCCGAAGAATCGCCGTAACAATATATTTCATCATAGTCGCTAAGGTTAAAGGCAGTGCGGATGCGTGCCGCCTTTTCCTCTGCGTTATTGTTTGTGCCATCGATGTAGCCGGTAAGCAGGCCATTATCGGTTTGCAGCCTTGTTCCTATTAAACCCAACCCGTTGGCATCGCTCCATTTCTTTATCCAGTTTTCGGGAGAGGCTGATACGACAACTATTTCAAAACCTTCAGTCTTAAGCTTTTTTATTTCTTCCAAAGCGCCGGGACGGATCATTAACGGTAGTGCGTTATCCATAAAACTATCACAGCCTTGTTGAAAGGACTGTAAGTCCATCCCCTTAAAAAAGTGTTTAAGAATTCGCTCTTTTGCGGCCTGGTTGGATATGAGCTTCAGCTTCAACGCTGCCATA
>DASWOZ010000118.1:0-2277 GCA_036398535.1 Mucilaginibacter sp.
CTCAAATACCTACTTAACTCACCGGAGCTGCATTTATGGCACCACGCGAATTACACAGAGGTTTTTCATGCCAACTTCTCAACAAAGTTTGCTGTATGGGATTACCTTTTGGGTACAGTGTACGATCCGGGCCACAAACCCGGTAATCAGCCTGAAAATTGGGGTTTATACTATCCTTATCCTAAGGACTATTTCCTGCAGCATGCCTTTTCTGTAAAACGCTTTGATGAGCAAAAGCTATTAAAATACAAATGGTTTAAGTGGTATTATGAATTGAGGCCGAATTTAATAACAGCTTTTAAGGGTTTTGCAGGCCTTAATAAAACAAAAGAAAATAAACCCGTTCTTCAGGACGAATTGCTTGTTGAAGTGAGCTCAATAAAACCTGAAGATACTTTAATATCGCAAGCAAGTTAACCGAATGGCCTGGATATACCTATTGTTCGCAGCAACATGCGAAACCGCATGGACGTTTTGCCTGAAATTCATGAAATTCAGCGATCTTAAAAGCCTGAAATTCATTACCTTTTATAAATGGAGCGGCGGCTTACCTGTGTTACTGCCTTTTATTGGTTATATCCTGTTCGGGCTTGCTAATATTTACCTTTTCAGCATGGCTATCAAGCAAATACCCACAGCCACTGCTTTTGCCGTATGGACGGCCATTACCCTTATCCTTTTAAAAACTTCAGAGCTCATATTTTTTCATCAACCTATATCCTGGATTGAAGTGTTTTTTATGATGCTGATAATGGTAGGGATATTGGGTTTGAAAATTTATGCTATCCCTGTTAAATAATAAAATAATAGGCTTCTTCGCAGTAGCTTGGCTCCGCCCACAAGTGTTGGGAAGACTGAAAAATGCCCTTTTGTAATTATGAACAAAATGAAGAATCTTATAAATTAGATAGGTAAGCGAATGATAGTTCGCGAACTTTATAGTCGTATAGGATTCTTCGCTCCTGCTCAGGATGACAAAAATCAGTCTTCCCAACACTTGTGGGCTCTAATGAGTAACAACTATCCATTGGCATCTTACCGATACAATGCGTTTGCAGGCCAGGACCTTACTATATTGGCACCCGATAAAACCGAACAACTGCCGAGATTGTGAATGCGTTCTGATTTTCTCAATTGCAAATCCCCTCATAAAAGATTAGTATTGTAACTGCTGCTGGTATTAACTGACCGCCTGTAGCTTTATCTAACTTTAACATGAAAAAATATTTACTTACGCTAACTGCCATTAGTATTATCGGCAGTTCATTATGGGCGCAGGACAGTCAAAAACCACCTGCAAACCACATGCCCATATCAAAGAGCCGCGTTTTATCGGTTGACTCGGCAGTAGTAACCAAACACACGGTGACCATAAAAGGTAAAACTGTTCCGTATACTGCTACGGCCGGCAGCATACCCATTTGGGACGAAGATGGCAGGCCAATTGCCGGGGTATTTTACACTTATTATGAACGCGACGATGTTACCGACAGGGCATCGCGTCCATTAGTGATCTCCTTTAACGGCGGCCCGGGTACGCCATCTGTATGGATGGAAATAGGCTATACAGGTCCGCGCCTTTTAAATATAGATAATGAAGGTTATCCTATACAGCCTTATGGCATCGGTGAGAATAAAAATTCTATATTGGATATTGCTGATATTGTGTATCTGGACCCTGTAAATACTGGTTATTCAAGGGCGATGAAGGACGTGCCCGGATCAAAATTCTTTGGCGTAAATGAGGATATAAAATACCTGGCCGAATGGATAAATACATTTGTTACCCGCAAAAACCGCTGGGCATCTCCAAAATTCCTGATAGGTGAAAGCTATGGTACCACAAGGGCAGCCGGTTTGGCTTTAGAACTGCAGGAGTCGCAATGGATGTACCTTAACGGCGTAGTGCTTGTTTCCCCAACTGATTTGGGCATTGAGCGTAGCGGCCCGGTAGAAGCAGCGCTTAAATTACCTTATTTTGCCGCTACCGCCTGGTATCATCAGATGCTTGCGCCAGAATATCAGCAAAAAGACGTTACCGCATTTTTACCAGAGGTGGAAAATTTCACTATCAATGAATTGATACCAGCCCTGTCAAAAGGCGGATTTATTGATGATGCGCAACGCAGTGCAATTGCAGCCAAAATGGCCAAATATTGCGGTATTTCTGAAAAAGTGATAGAGCAGAATAACCTTGATGTTTCCTACAATTTATTTTGGAAAGAATTGCTGCGCGACAAGGGATTTACCATAGGCCGCCTCGATTCAAGATACAAA
>DASWOZ010000119.1:0-3218 GCA_036398535.1 Mucilaginibacter sp.
TAGAAAAATTTACCATTATGGACACAATTGATGAAATAGATAAAAGCATTTTACGCGAATTACAAAAAAATGCCAAGATCACCACAAAGGAATTGGCTGCCAAGTTAAATCTTACCATTTCTCCTGTGTATGAGCGAATTAAGCGCTTAGAAAGCGTAGGATTTATCAAAGAATATGTAGCTGTTTTAAATAAATATATGATCAACAAACCGTTTACCAGCTATTGCCAGGTATCCATGCGTTATCATGAAGAGTATATAGATAAATTTGAAGAAGAAATTTTAAAGCTGGATGAAGTACAGGAGTGTTACCACATAGCCGGGCAAATTGATTTTTTATTAAAGATCAACGTAGGCAGTATTGATGAATACCATGATTTTATCCGTTATAAATTATCAAAGATCAACAACATAGGTATCTTAAATAGCGCCTTCGTATTAAAGGAGATCAAGAAAACCTACGCTTATAATATTTAATATATAGATAGTGAATATGAATGGCGTGAAAGAGAAATCTTAATCACCACGCATAACCTTGTAATAGCTTTGACAACTTTTAAAAAGTTGTCAAAGCTAAACCACCATGTAATCTTAACCATCATACAAACAGATCAAAAAGTTTCCTCCTGATCCGTTAGTTAATTATGTTGGAATTACAATTTCCTCATCATATTTAGGTATATCTTTAGGTGGTTTCCTGTGCCAATATGATGCAAGCATTGATCCGGTAATGTTCATTATCGGTGAAAACACAGCAGATGCCAGGCCTATGGTAGCGGTTTTCCCCATTGATTTTGCTAAACCGGAGGCTAAGCCACCATTTTGCATACCTACCTCAATAGCTATAGTACGCGCATCGCGTTCAGGCAAGCCAAACAGCCGTGCCGTCCAATAGCCAAATAAGTAACCGCCTGAGTTGTGAATAAGCGCGCAAATAATCAACGCCGGGCCAATAACAATTAAATTATCCCTTCCTGAGGCTACAATTATTATTATAATAAAGGCAATACCAAACATGGATAATACAGGCATTGCCTTATCCAGCCATTCAATTTTACCTTTAAAAAAACGATTAAATATCAGTCCGGCTCCAATTGGGATGATCACTATTTTAACTATATCCAGCATCATTTTCAGCGCGTCAATTTCAATAAACTGGCCACCAAGCACCTTCATCCAAAGCGGTGTAATAAAAGGTGCCAGCAAGGTTGCAACAGCCGTTAAAGTAATAGATAAGGCTAAATTTGCATTAGCCAGGTATGACATTACGTTTGAAGCTAAACCACAAGGCATGCTGCCAATTAATACCACGCCCGCAGCAATTTCCGGTGGGAAATTAAATAGTTTGGCTAATGAAAAACCTAAAAGCGGCATAACGGTAAAATGTCCTGTCAGGCCAATCAATACCGCTTTAGGCATTTTTATTACGCCGCCAAAATCTTTCAACCCCATTTCAGTACCCATACCAAACATAATGATCTGTATAAGCGGTGTGATTAACACCGAAAATTGAAACCCGTTAACTTCAATAAAATATTTTGGATACTGCATGGCCACCACTACCACCGCGAAGATGATCATCGTAAACGCAAATCCCTTTAGTATTGGATAACCACGGAAACCTATAGATAAAGCAATAAAGCAAGCAATTAAAAAAGGACTTGCAATTTTGGTATTACCAACAATAAATAGCGTAATTGCCAAAAGCAGGCATACCAGGGCAACAATTAATGCCGATTTATAAACTTTCATTTAATTTGGTTTAATTAAGCTCATTATTGAGCAGATCAGATAAAAACAAAAAGCCGGGTCAATCAATTTAATTGACCCGGCTTAATAATTGTATGCTTACTCGAAGAAAGGAACTCCAGGTATAGCATATTTTTTCAATCCTTCTACATTTACATCAACACCAACACCTGGTTTATCAGATACAACTAAGTAACCTTTTTCAATAAATGGTTTGTCATAAATAACAATATCTTTCCACTCTTGATCGGTATCGCTTTTTGTTTGCCACTCTAATATGTGGAAATTAGGCGTTGCAGCACAAACGTGCGCGCTGGCCATAGCACCAACATAGCTACCCACCATGTGTGGCGAAAAAGGTGTATAATAAGCATCAGCCAAACTTGCTATACGCAAGCCTTCGCCTAAGCCACCACATTTTTGCAAATCGGGCATGATAATGTCCAATCCATTTTCAGCCAATATGCGGGCAAAGCCATAAGTCAAATAAATATTTTCGCCTGCACATATAGGTGTGGTGGTTTCTTGTGTTATACTTTTGTAAACTTCAAGGTTATCAGCCGGGATAGGTTCTTCTAACCACATCAGGTTAAGCGGCTCCATCATTTTTGCTACACGCCGACCGGTTGGTGCATCATAACGGCCATGCATATCACAGCAAATATCAATATGGGTGCCAACTTCTTTTCTAACCGCTTCAATAGCATTAAACATACGCTCACACTCGGCAAGGCTGCCTGTCCAGTTAACGCGATCGTATTTATTTGGATCCGTAGCAAGGTCTAAATCAAATTTAATTGCGGTATAACCGCGGTCAACTGCGCCACGCGCAGCCTTAGCATAATCAGCAGGCGTAGGGTTACGTGCCGCGTAAAGCTCGGTATCACAGTAAACACGACATTTATCACGGAATTTACCACCCATTAACTGATAAAGAGGCAAACCGAGTGCTTTACCCGTTAAATCCCAAAGGGCAGCTTCAATACCTGTAAGCGCAGCAACGAAAACGCCTCCCTGTGCACCATTAAAAATTGCACCCTGGCGTATATTATGAGCAAGTACGTTTGGGTTTAACGGGCTACGGCCTATAAGCTGGGCACCCATTCTTTTTATAATGTAATAGCTACCACTGGCGGCATCAACTCCCTCTCCCCAGCCTACAAGGCCCTGGTTGGTTTCTATTTTGACGAACATACCGCCCATTCTTGAATAGGCAACCTTTACGGCCGTTATTTTAAGGTCAGATGGTGCAGATGCTTGTGGCGTTCTTTCTTTTGCATCAATTAATCCCTGGCCATATGTTGACATATTAAGCATAGGGGCGGCCATGACACCGGCACCGGCTATAGCTGCTTTTGACAGGAATGAACGCCTGTTTGATTTACTGTAGTTGTTTGACATCTTATTTTCTTTAGTATAATTGGTTTATAGTTTAATGTACGTTACTCACACTACGAGTTGCTATTATCT
>DASWOZ010000120.1:0-4182 GCA_036398535.1 Mucilaginibacter sp.
AGACGCGGTTTCAATTACCTCGCGCACATCCTTCACGCCCGAATTGATAGCGCTTAAGGAGAAGAATGGCCTGTCTAAAGTTTGCGAAATGATATAGGCCAGCGTAGTTTTACCCACCCCCGGCGGTCCCCAAAACAGCATGGAAGGCAGCGAGCCCGACTCGATCGCTTTGCGCAAAACCGCACCCGGGCCAACCAAATGTTTCTGCCCAACATAGTCATCCAGACTTTTGGGGCGCATGCGTTCGGCTAATGGTGGCAGGTTATTCATAATGGTAAAAATCCGAAATATTCGGGCTAAATCCTAAAAAAATTAGTAAGTTTAAATAACAATAAAATGATCAATCAATTTAACCAATCCAATTATCATACCATCTGCGATGAACTCGCGCAAGCTGACCCTCATTTAGCTGGCATTCTTACTGCGCACGGTTACCCACCGTTATGGTCGCGCCCAAATACGTTTGAAACATTGGTGCATATTATTTTAGAGCAGCAGGTTTCGCTCGCATCGGCATTAGCTGCGTTAAATAAACTGCGTGAGCGGGTACAGGAAATTACACCTGCACGGGTATTGTTATTAACTGATGAAGAATTTAGAACCTGTTATTGCAGCCGGCAAAAAACCGGTTATATTAAGTATTTGGCAGAGGCTTTATTAAGCGGACAGCTCAACCTGGGCGCCTTCGCAGAAATGCCTGATGAAAAGATTCGTGCGCAGTTGGTAGCCCTAAAAGGTATTGGTAACTGGACAGCCGACGTATACTTGATGTTTGTTTTACAACGTGCAGATATATTTCCGGCAGGCGACCTGGCAGCGGTTAACGCGTTAAAACGGGTTAAGTGTTTACCAAAAGATATAACCAAGGAGGAACTTATAGAAATTGCCGGACAATGGCACCCCTACCGCACCATAGCTACCATGCTGCTATGGCATTATTATCTATCGGCGCCAAAAAAGGATTTGAAGCCAATTTAAATCTGATTAGATTTGAAGCAATACCTACTACCTAAATCATCACATCTATGAAAGCTATATTTATTATTTGCCTGCTAACCATTGCTACTGTAACCGTTAAGGCACAGCAATATATATTGTCGGAATACCAGGCATCAAACGGCATTACCTATCATGTAAAAGACGTGGTTAGCTTAGGCACCGGGGCGGCTATGGATGGCTCCTTTTTATATTTACAAATGGGCGGCTGGGCCGCTACTATCAACCCGAATAATCCTAATGCCAATAACATTGGCAGGGCTTATGCCAACACTACCGTAAAGGTTAAGAAGATTGAGCAGATAAGGAGAAAAGGTAATGTTAAAACTTATTTTACGGTTGGCGGCGGTAATATTACCAATTATACGCTTTATATTGAAGATGCCATACAAGCCTGCGAGGTAACACCATGCAATACTAATGGCAGCCAGCCGGTAGCTGATAAATTTGATCAGCTTAAAAAATTAAAAGCATTATTGGATAGCGGCGCGCTTACACAAGCAGAATATGATGCGCAAAAGAAAAAGCTATTAGCGCAGTAAGAATGCCTGCTTACTCAGCGCCGCAGCCCTTAATAAACACCATCAAAGATGTTGTGTAGCATGCGCAGAGATTATTAACACAAAGTGGATATAAAAAAGGAAGCCTTGCAGTACTGCAAGGCTTCCTTTTTTATTTATGTTATTTCAAAGTTACACCGGTTTTGCCCATGGTATAACCATCAGCATATAACAA
This sequence comes from Mucilaginibacter sp., assembly GCA_036398535.1. Classification (GTDB taxonomy): domain Bacteria; phylum Bacteroidota; class Bacteroidia; order Sphingobacteriales; family Sphingobacteriaceae; genus Mucilaginibacter. Next base: position 1,732 of record DASWOZ010000120.1, read on the forward strand.
CACGGTATAGGTACCTTTTTGGAATGCCGACGGGTTAACCCAGTCAATAGTATAACCACTGCCATCGTCTTTAAAGTCGATAGAGGTTTTGTAGGTGTATTGCAAGTCCTGTCCGTCAGAAGTAAATGTACCACCGCCAGAAGTGATCAGGTTACCTGTTGGGTCAATAACACGTACAAAAATATCATGCGAGCCTTTTTCGGCAACCGCGTTGCTGGCAACTGTAAAGTTGATCTTGATTTTTTTAGCTGGCGAAGCACGTGACACGTCAACCTCTTTACCTGAACCTTTAATTTTATAGGCTACCACGCTGGCTTCACCAATTTTAAGTGCCGAAGCAATTTGCACCTTTGTACTTAGGTCCTGGTTTTGTTTTTGCAGGGTGGTAGTTTGCTGGGTTAAGTTGTTAGCCTTTTCGCTTACCGCGGTAAGGTTGGTTTTTAGTGTATCACGCTCGGTTGTTAAGCTGGCATTTTGCTTTTTAAGCTCTTCCAGGTCGGCAGTATATTTGGTAACAAAGTACCGTAACTGTTTTACGTCTTCCTGCGCTTTACCCAATTCGGCGGCGGTTAGTTTGCCTTTGGCTAATTCAAACCTTAGCGTTTTTATTTTGGCTTTTAATGAATCATTTTTAGCCTGCATCTCAACAGACATTTTAGTTTTACCGGCATTTACCTGTTCAACCTGTGCTTCCAGGCTATCCAATTCGGTTTGTAACCGTGTTTTTTCATCATTTTGATATACTATCTTTTCATCAGAAGTATTTTTTTTCATGTATAAGTACACATCTGTACCTAATAATGCCAGTATAACCACAATGAGGAAATAGATGACATTGGAATTTTTTTTAGGTGTTTGTTCTGATTGGTTTTCCATAAAAATTAATGATTTTTTAAGTTTTAAGTGATAATCAATAAATCAACAACTACAATTATAGGTTTATTGTGTTAAACATATAGTTTAACCTCTATTAACTGTATTTATTATCGCTAACTATCTATTATACGTAAAAAAATGAAAAATATGATAAATTGTTTTTACAAGGGTGAATATTGTGGTGGATTATTGGCTAAATTAAGTACAATATGATTAAAACGCAATTATTATCTGTCATAATAAAACAGCTATGTGATGAGTTTATATCTTTACAGTTTTAAAATAAGCTTTCTTAATGCATATATACCGCCTGTTTCTCCTTCTTGTTTTAATGTTGCCCGGTTTACAAAAAGCAGCAGCGCAAACAGAAACTCCGCCCCCTTACAAAGCTGATCCAAAAAGAGAGTTCAGAGGTGTATGGATAGCTACCGTTGAGAACATTGATTGGCCAAGCCCGCGAACTACCGTACCTGACCAACAAAAACAACAATTGATCAATATTTTAAACGCGCACCAGCAAACCCGTATAAATGCGGTAATGTTCCAGATAAGGCCTGCTGCCGATGCCTTTTATACGAAGAGCCGCGAGCCGTGGTCAAAATGGCTTACCGGCAAACAGGGCCAGGCACCTGATCCGTTATATGACCCGTTAGATTTTGCCATTACCGAAGCGCATAAACGCGGAATGGAGCTGCATGCCTGGTTTAACCCTTACCGCGCTACTAACGATGGCAAGTTTGCCGCATTAAGCTCCAAACATATTACCAATATCAAACCCGAATGGTTCATGATCTATGGTGGTATTAAATTGTTTAACCCGGGAATACCCGAAGTACGTGATTATATAGTACAGGTAATTTTAGATGTGGTAGATAATTATGATATAGACGGCGTGCACATGGATGATTATTTTTATCCCTATCAAATTGCCGGACAGCATATAAATGACGCCGATGCCTTTAAAAAATATGGAAGCGACTTTGCAGATATACGCGACTGGCGCAGAAATAACGTTGACCTACTGATACATATGCTGAGTGATAGTATACATAAACATAAACCACGTTTAAAATTTGGGATCAGCCCTGCGGGGATATGGGCCAATAAATATCAAAATCCCGAGGGCTCAGATTCACATGGCCTATCAACTTATTACGAGTTGTTTGCCGATGTGCGGAAATGGATAAAAGAAAGCTGGGTTGATTATATTAACCCACAGATATACTGGCCAATCAATAATAATGCAGCAGCCTTTGATAAATTACTAACCTGGTGGAGCGATAATACCTATAACCGTCATTTATATATCGGGCAGGCAGCTTACCGCATTAATGAACGTAAAGTTTCTGCTTTTAAACATACACAGGAGATGCCCGACGAAATCAAACTGATACGTAAAAATCCGCGTGTACAAGGCAGCGTGTTTTTCAGCTCAACATCGTTGTTAAACAACCCGCTTGGCTTTACAGATTCGCTTAAAACAACTTATTACCGCCACCCGGCTTTGCCACCGGTAATGTTATGGCTGGATTCTGTTCCGCCAAACATCCCGCGCAATGTGGTTGCCAAAAACGT
>DASWOZ010000121.1:0-2046 GCA_036398535.1 Mucilaginibacter sp.
TTGGTCGTGTATTTGTCGTGTAAAAACAAAACCATCTGAATATCAGATGGTTTTAAGTATAAATTTGAGAAACTCCTATCTATCCGTTGAACTACGGGACCAATTTTTTATTTCGAATGTCCAATTTCGGACTTAGTATTATTGAATATGGATTTTGAAATATGTGCAAATGTAAAAAATTATAAGCGAGTTAATCAAAACATTTGCACTTCTGCATATCCGCACATTTGCCTATCAATTATCTTACAACAGATCCATTATGAAATTCATCAACCGGCGATACAAAGGTTAATTTACCTTCAGCGTTCTCGGCCATTAATATCATTCCCTGTGATATAATACCCTTTATTTCACGTGGTTCCAGGTTTACCAATATGCTCACTTTTTGGCCAATAATAGCCTCGGGCTCATAATGTTCTGCTATACCTGATACTACCGTACGCTGATCAATACCCGTATCAATGGTCAATTTAAGCAGCTTTTTCGTTTTGGATACCTTTTCGGCAGTCAAAATGGTACCGGTGCGAATATCCATGGTAGAGAATGCTTCGTAATTGATGTTTTCTTTGGCTGGTATTATTTCCATCTCTTCCACAATAGTAGCAGCCTGCTTTTTATCCAGTAATTTTTGTACTTGTTTTTCAATTACTTCATCTTCTACTTTTTCAAACAATAGGGCTGATGGGTTTAATTGATGTCCGTTATTAAACACAATCTCATTATCATAAGTCAATCCATCTATGGGCAAATTAAGCATACCGAATATTTTTTTAGCCGTACCCGGTAAAAACGGCTGCAGGCAGGTAGCCAAATGCGCAATGATAAATAAACAATTGTGCAGGGCATCTTTAGCATTATCCGGAGCTGTTTTGATAGTTTTCCACGGCTCTTTTTCGGTAAGATATTTATTACCTAAGCGTGCAATATCCATCACCCCCTGTAATGCCTGCCTAAACCGGTAAGCTTCCAGGTTGGTTTCTATAACATCATAAAACGCTCTTATTTCGTTACTTATATTACTGTCTGTCAATTCAATTTTACCGGTTGCATTTTCCACTTTACCCTCGTAAAATTTATGCATCAGTATCATTACACGGTTCACAAAGTTCCCTAAAATAGCTACCAGCTCATTATTTATACGTGCCTGGTAATCTTTCCAGGTGAACTCACTGTCGCTGGTTTCAGGTAATATGGATGTTAATACGTAGCGCAATTCATCCTGCTTACCCGGAAATTCTTCCAGATACTCATGCAGCCAAACCGCATGGTTACGTGAGGTTGAAAGCTTATCGCCCTCCAGATTTAAAAATTCATTTGCTGGTACATTTTGCGGTAAAACATACTCACCGTGCGCATGCAAAATAGACGGGAAAATAATACAATGGAACACAATATTATCTTTGCCAATAAAGTGGATCAGACAGGCATCATCTGCCTCGTTTTCCTGTTTCAGCCAGTATTTTTTCCAGTCTTTTCCTTTATCAATAGCCCATTGTTTGGTGGCAGATATATAGCCAATTGGCGCATCCATCCAAACGTATAGCTTTTTGCCTTTAGCTTCTTCTAATGGTACGTCAATACCCCAATCCAGGTCGCGGGTCATAGAACGGGGCTGCAGGCCCGATTTTAACCATGATTTACACTGGCCAAATACATTTACCTTCCAGTCACCATCCTTGGTATCTATCCAGCTTTCCAACCAGGGCTGATACTTATCTAATGGTAGAAACCAGTGTTTAGTTGGTTTTAATATGGGTACGTTACCGCTTATTGTAGAATGCGGGTTAATAAGGTCTGTCGGGCTTAATGAAGTACCGCATCTTTCACATTGATCGCCATAAGCATTTTCATTACCGCAGTTAGGGCAGGTACCTACTATATACCGGTCGGCTAAAAACTGGTCATATTCCTCATCATAATATTGTTCTGAGTATTGTTCTACAAACTCATCCTTTTCATACAGGTTCAAAAAAAACTCCTGCGAAAGATCATGGTGTATTTTAGATGAGGTACGGTGATAAATATCAAATGCTATCCCAAACTCTT
>DASWOZ010000122.1:0-13005 GCA_036398535.1 Mucilaginibacter sp.
GCGGATGATAGTTGTATTAAAAGAAGATTGCTGCTTTAATAATTCTTCTGCCTGCAACAATGCTTCGCCCGATGCATTATCCGGCGGACAATTACTTAATTCATTAACTTCCTTATTTAAATCGCCATAAACACCTGTAGAACCGATAAATACAATTTGCTTAATTTGATGTAATGTAGCCGCGTTGATGACGTGTTTTATTTTATCTAAATAATCAATCCCATTACCTGCACGCACCTTTGGTGGGATACAGATCCATAATATAGCACAATCAAAAAACACTGAATTATAAACGTCATCCTTTGGCGAAACATTGATCAGGTAGGGTTCAATTTTGGCAGCTTTAAGTAATGGCAGTTTATCTGCCGACGTTGTTGAACCTTTAACGGTGAAACCTTTATCTAAAAATGCTGTTGCCAGGCTAAGCCCAAACCATCCGCAACCCAAAATACTTACAGTTTCTTTGTCCGGCATCTCCAGCTAAAAAGTATTAATTGTGATACAGATCATTTTTTACAAAAAAAAGTCATTGAAAAATACAGTTTATTATATCGCAAAAATAGGATAATGGTTAAAATTATATTTCTAATTAACATAGATAGTAATTTATTATTTCGTTAATGCCTGTTCCTTGTTTTTTCTGAATGCTAAAACAGTAATTTGCAGACGCTATGGCCTGTGAATAATTGCATATTTGTGTACATTTGTTAGCAAATTTTATCAATATCTAAATTTTTGAGATGATAAAGTGTAATTGTTGAAAAATCTGAAAAAGATTTTTTGAGTGGTTAAATATGAATAAAAGATAAATTTAGCCAACTTTTTTTACCGATTTTTTGCTTAACTACTATTTATAATTACAAATATCATGACTATAGGCATTCCCAAAGAAATTAAAAATAACGAAAATCGGGTAGCTGTAACTCCGGCAGGGGTAGAGGCGTTCCTGAAATCAGGACATTCAATAAAAATCGAAAAAAATGCAGGCGCAGGTTCCGGATTTACGGATGCGAGTTATATCAAAGCGGGGGCTGTTATAGTAGATACAGCAGCAGAAGTGTGGGCGGAAGAAATGGTGATGAAGGTAAAGGAACCCGTTGAAAGCGAGTTTAAATATTTTAGAGAAGGACTTATATTATTTACTTATTTGCATTTGGCTGCCGAGCCTAAACTAACTAAGGCACTGATAGAAAGCAAGGTTATAGGCATTGCTTATGAAACTATACAATTGCCAAATGGCGGCTTGCCATTGCTTACCCCAATGAGTGAAGTAGCAGGCCGTATGGCAGTGCAGGTTGGCGCAAGCTTTTTAGAAAAACCAAATGGCGGTAAAGGTGTGTTGTTAAGTGGTGTACCGGGAGTAAGAAGGGGTAAAGTAGCCATTATTGGTGGCGGCGTGGCCGGTACCAATGCAGCCAGGATTGCTATTGGCTTAGGTGCCGAAGTAACTATTTTAGATACTAATTTGGATCGCCTTCGTCAATTGGATGATATATTTGGATACCAGGTAACTACACTGGCATCAAACTCTGCAACTATTGCTAAAGCAGTTAAAAATTCTGACCTGGTAATTGGCGCAGTACTAATTCCGGGCGCTAAACCACCTAAACTGGTTACCGAATCTATGGTTAAAGTAATGGAACCGGGTTCGGTAATTGTAGATGTGGCTATTGATCAGGGCGGTATTTTTGAAACTGCAGATCGTGTTACCACCCATGACGATCCGGTTTATGTAAAACATGATGTATTACATTATTCGGTAGGTAATATGCCGGGTGCAGTGCCAAATACATCAACCATAGCACTTACTAACGCTACCTTATTATACGCATTACAGATTGCAAGCAAAGGCTACAAGCAAGCATTTAATGAAAGCGTTCCGTTGTTAAAAGGTTTAAATACATATGATGGTATGGTTACCTACAAAGCTGTAGCCGATGTTCATCAACTTCCATATTCAGAACCGAAGTTTTAATTTATAGTCTGAAGTCCTGAGTAAACTTTAAACTCAGGATTTCAGACTAAATCTATTCTCCCCAGGCGGTAATAATTAACTTTCTTGCTTCGCCATAATTACGGTGTTCACATAAATAGATGCCTTGCCAGGTGCCTAAAGCTAACCTGCCATTGCTAATGGGTATAGTAACCGAGCTACCCAGCATAGCCGCTTTTAAATGCGCAGGCATATCATCAGGCCCTTCATCATCATGTAGGTAATCCGGGTCATTTTCCGGTACGGCTTTATTAAAATACATCTCAAAGTCTTTTCTTACCGTAGGGTCTACATTTTCATTAATGGTTAATGCTGCTGATGTATGCTGGATAAAAACCTGGCATATCCCTGTTTTAATATCGCTTATCTGTGATAATGCGTTTACAATTTCGGATGTAATGATATGAAAACCACGTTTTCGTTCGTTTAACCTTATAGCTTGTTGGTAAATTTTCATGGCGGCAATTGTGTACACCAAATTAACAGTAAATAGCGGAATATGTTGACGCGGTTTTTTATGCTTGCCGAATTATAAAACCACATGCTTAATATGGTGTTGATAATATGCATCTACACTTAAGTATAAAATGGTTGGTTAACCAGCTATGATCTCACTATGAAACAATAAAATGGTATCAACATTTGAAATGATATTGCGGCTTTTTGTTGCAGCTATATTAGGAAGTGTAATTGGTTGGGAACGGGAAAGAAGGGACTGGACGGCAGGATTGCGAACTCATATGATGGTTTGTTTGGGTGCGGCATTAGCCATGCTGGTATCTGAATTTGGATTTGGGGATGTAGTAGGTAGCAAAGGTATTGTGTTAGACCCTGCCCGTGTTGCTGCACAGGTTATAAGCGGAATAGGCTTTTTAGGTGCCGGTACCATAATGTTTTTAAGAAACGAAGTAATAAAAGGCCTCACAACCGCTGCAGGACTTTGGACTGTTGCTGCAATTGGACTGGCAGCCGGCGGCGGATTATATATTGAAGCCGTGGCAGCTACATTGATCGCGTTTACAATTCTTATAGTCTTTAAGCCGATAGAAAATAAGTTTTTCTCTAAAAACAAGTTCAAAAGCATCAGGATAACATTATTAAAAAATCAAGTTAAATTTGATGAAATTGAACGTGTTTTATTAGCTAATAACTTATCCTACCGTGAAATAAATCTATCCCCTTCATTAGAAGATAATATGGATATAATGAAGATCAGCATCCAAAAAAACCTGGCAAAAAAAGATGAAAATGTATTTTCTGTAATTGAGGCGCTGGGAAAAATAAAAGGTGTGCAGGAAGTTAATTTTTGATTAAAGTAATAATTATATTCATTTATTTCTTTTTAGCAGGCATTGGTACACCTAACTGTGTTAAGAACGAAGCAAGAGATTGTATAGATCTATGTGATGTAGCTTTCCCTGCTTTATTAAAAGTGAAAATATCAGCATCAGCTACTTTAAAGCTTTTTCCGGTTGCTTTCATTTTCATATAGTCACTTTTAAAAGTACCACTCCAATCACCGAGGATAACCACTGTGCTGTCTGATGCAATGGCATGAAAATTTTCTCCCTTAAAATCAGGAAATGCTACGAAGAAGTTTTTTGCATCTGCTTTAACCGAATCCATGTTTGTCATAGGTTTTGATGCTCCGCTTCCATATTCTAAAAAGCCGGGGGCATAATCTTTCATTGATCCATCAACATCCTTTTTTACAAAAGCCGAATCAGATTGTAAAGCAGCTAATTTGATCTTTTCTAAATAGATTGTGGTACTATCACTTCCTGTAGTTGTGGCGGTGGTTGTTTTGTTGTTACACGCAAGTAAAAAGATGGCAGCAACTGCCATGCTAAGAATTAGTTTTTTCATTGTTTTAATGATTTAGTTTAAGTAAATCTAATTAACGGATTTATTAATTCAAAGCATTGATTAATAATAATTTATATATATATTGTTATTGCTGTTTACTTCAAATTGCTGATTGATTTTTTCTTTCTTTATGGTTAAGCCGCACTATCAATTCGCTGATATTGATAGAATATGGATCTATTGATTATTGTAAAGCATTTAGCCATTTTATATTAAAAATGATACGCAGTATAAGCAATATTGCAAAATAAACAGAAGAAAGATTGTGCTATATTTGGCAGGATACTTGCACCACAATATTTAATTTAATAATAACGGATATGTTGGCAGAACTTGAAAACATTGGCACACAATATATAAATGGTTTTACACCCGGCGAAGATGATGATGATGGGATAGAAGAGGCAGATTGGTCTGGCGAAGATGATGACGATTTTGATGACCAAATGCAGGACGAAGATGACCTGAATGAAATTCGTGTAGATGATGACCTGCTGGAGCCTGACCCGGAAGATGACGACCATTTGCCGGATGATGACTGGTAAGAATTAATTATAACGTTTTCTGATCTATGGATAAAAATTTATAACTGAACTGATAAACTCCTTTGTCGAAGGTGAACGTTATTGAAAATTTTTGTCTTACAGGTTTTCCATCAGCAGTAGCAGGTTGCAAAGGCGGCATCAATAATGTTTATACTATTATTATTGGCCTCAAAAATTAATTGTGGTTTGGCATTATCATAACAAGTTTCCCATAGCTCTTCATAATTACCGTTGTTATATTTATCATTTCCGTTAAGATAGTTTGATATAAATGGTCCGTTTTTCAATCCATCTTCTTTATAATCACCTTCGGTAACTATAAAGTTTGTATCTAATTTGCTTACATCTTTAAAATGGCCGGTAAATTTCTGTTCCTGAAGTTAAAATACGCATACCTTATTATTTCAGCGCAACTATCTTCTATTAGTTCATAATCCGAGTTAAAAGTTAGGTTTATGTTATCCTTACCAATAGGCCTAAATTGTATATGTCTTTGCGGTTTGTTAACCTTTTATTGCTATAAATAGCAATAAAAGGTTAACAGATAATTTCATATCAGGTTTAGGTTTTACCGCATTGTTAAATGCTTTTAAATATAATATTAAATTTATTCAAACAGAATTTGACTTTTTGCTTTTAATAAAGCAGAAAGCATTTTTGTTAAACAGGCGCAGTAAATTATGATGTCTGTTTTATTGCTATCTTCAATCAGGCCCTTATAGTGTTAATTTTTATTATTTATGAAGTTAAATTGTACTAATAAAACCGTAAAAAAAATTGTAGTTCCATTTTGCTTAGTTAATATTTTGATAGGTACGCCCTTATACCTTTTTGCACAGATCCAGCTTTATCAACAAGAATTTGTTAGAGATACTTTTAAAAAAACATCCATAAACGATACTTCATTAAACAAAAAAAGATTCGGCAGGGCCTCCATACAATTAGGATTGGCAGAAGTACTGCCCTGGACCTTTGACAAGTTTTTAAAAAGAGCGCCTTACGCCAATATTTCCTTTAAGTCAGCAGCGCACAACTTAAAGCCCAGTAGCTGGACCTGGGATCAGGATAATTTTCAAACCAACCAATTTGGGCATCCTTATCATGGGAGTTTATTTTACAGTGCATTCAGAGCTAATGGGTACAGCTTTTGGCAGGCGGCCCCGGCAACCTTTGTTGGTAGTTACCTGTGGGAAACCTTTGGCGAAAAAGACCCGCCGGCTCCCAATGATCTTATTAATACGGGGTTTGGTGGTGTGGTATTGGGCGAAATGACCTACCGTTTATCCAACAAGATAATTAACAAGCATAGGCGGGGTTTTAGGCGGCAACTTGATGAAGTACTGGCTCTTTTAATTAACCCCATGAATGGTTTAACACGAATATTGGACGGTAAATGGGGTAAAGTGGCAAACCCCAATATTATTACCATAGATGAGGAAGACTCATCAGAAATAGGCGCTGAGTTTGATATGGGTTTGCGCAAATTTAATAACAATGATATTAGTGTGTTGAAGACCGGGCATTTGGGTTGGTACGGGCGTGCGCGTTTATTATATGGTACACCTTATGAAAATTATAAAACTCCATTTAGTAATATATCCATTACTGCCGAATTTGGGCAGGATGACAGTACAAAGGTTAATATAATTAGTGTATATGGTTCATTAACAGGTTGGCTCATACAATCAACATCAAGTGTTAAACATTTGGCTATCATATCTGCCAATTATGATTATATACATAATTCAGCATTTTTTTACGGAGGGCAAAGTGTTAAGCTAAACCTATTTTCGGAGTTTGTGCTTGATAAAGGCATTAAACTAAATACAGCGGTTGGTGCGGGGCCGGTTATTTTAGCTGCCATACCTGATCCCTATATATTTAACGGCAGAAATTATGACTATGGCCCTGGCTTTGCCATTAATGGTAGTGCCGGCTTAAATATTGATGGACATTTATTTTATAGTGTTAATTACCGTGGTGGATGGATGGAAACACTTAATGGTAATTCGTCGCATTATTTTTTACATACCGTTACAACCGAGTTCAGCTATATGTTTATTAAAGGATTAGCGGTAAGTGCTGAAGCTGGTTATTTTGCTTTAAACGGCACTTATAAAAATTACCCCGATCAGGATAAAAGGTATCCATATTTACGAACATCTTTGCGATATTCAGTAAATTTTTAAACAATCAAAGGCTCATTTTTGTAATTACTATTAGGTAAACTTAAAATTTTATGAGCGAGGAACATAACTTTTACGTGCAAGCTTTTTATCAGGGAGGGATGAATAGTTTTGAGGTTATTCCTGATGGAAATAATTATAGGCTTGCCCGTGATGGAAAAATAATTGCTGAGCTAAATCATGATGATAGCTGGCAACAAACAGGCGGAGAGCCGCTTCCGCAAGGAGTGTTGGAAAGCATTTACCAGGAAATTGATCAGAAAAAAGCCTGATTAATTAGTGATTCTTCTTTTTGTTCATCTTAGCTTTTTTGCTTGAGCTAAAATTATAGGTTTTAGCATTGCTTGCCTTTTTTTGATGGAAAGCATCTCCGGCAACGGGTTCAGTTTTCCTGGCTTTTACAGGTTGTTTTTCATCCGGCTCATTTTTCTTTTCTTTTGCTATAATAAGGTCGTCGGGCAATTCGCCTAATTGTATTTTCTGACCTATTGCCTGTTCAATCTTTTTAACTGCACTCAATTCCAGGTCGGTAGCAAAGGTGATGACCAGCGTTTCATCCTCATCTGGCGAGGTATTGATCACCGTTTCAATAAAAGTTTCTTTAGCAGTGGGTAACTCAAAATGCAGCAAAAATGGAATGTCACTCAAATCAACCCTGCACGGTTCGCCATTAACTATAATCAACACCCTTGCTTCGGCAGAAGTTTTGAAATCATCAATAGCTTTAAAGCCCTTTAAATCAAAAAGCCAGGGATTTAAGATACCCACAAGTGTGTTTAATCTGTTTTGGAGATTTTTATAGATCTTCTCGGCAGTTGGGCGGGTGTTTACAAATACAACGGTTTTGGTAAACAATTCATCGTCCTGCATAAAATAATTGAGCAGGTTTAGCTTTGTACCAAAATTAGGGACTAAATATAAGATTTGCTGATAAGTAGTAAGTGGGCTTTCCCCTGTTTCTTCAACCTCAATTATTGCAGGCAGCTTCATGAAGGGGGCAATCATTTTATTTAACTTGTCATGCATCACCTCAGTAAATACCAGGTGCTGGCATTTAGTAATACTGTTCGCCAGCTCAGCAACAGGTAGTTGCAAACCCTGTTTTACAATGAGTTCAGCATCATCAACTATAAACAAATTGATCTTGTTAAGATTAAGGCCGAGCTTTAAATAAATGGCACGCGCCCTATCGGGTGTAGCTACAACAATATCAGCGCCATCAGCTAAAGCATTCATTTGTGCTTCTATTCCCGGCGCAGCATATAAGCCAACTATGGCTATCTCTCTGTTCTTATTTAATAGCTCAAACCGTTCAATCACTTCTAATACTTTATCCTTATCCGGAACCAATATCAATACCAACGGAACGCCCTCTGAATTGTATTTTAAACGGTTTAGAACAGATAGTACGTAAGTAGTTGTCTTGCCGCAACCTTCAGGGCCTATTGCTATTATATCCTGCCCGCCAATAATACGCGGTAATGTTTTTAATTGTATTTCTTTAGGAGCTGTATAGCCTGCTTCTGTTATAGAACGTACTAATTGTTTATTGAGCTTTAATTTTTCAGACCATGCCATTGCTGCAAAAATACCTTTTTTACAGCGCAGTTATTGTAATTAGATAATATTAACAATATAGCCAGTTATTAATTGAAATAAACGACTTCAATTTTGAGGATGCTTATTTGTAATATATCTATTACAAACTATAAATTTTATTAACTAAGTATACTTTTATCCTTTGCTTGGATGTCCATTTACAGGATCTGTCTGACAGTATAATTACGGCATCAGATTCCAAAAGATAATACAAACAACTAAATTTTAAATCCGGAAGCCGGCTCAAGAGATTGGGTCGGCTTTTTTTGTTAATACTTAATAATGCTTTGTAATATTAGAGGCAGGTTTAAAGTGCATGGCAGGCTATATGCCTTGTATACTATACTAATAGTAATTAAACTGTTCCCAATTCTTTTCTAACAGCCGGAGCCACTTTGGTACCAAACAACTCAATTGCTTTTAATATGTTTTTGTGTGGTGTAAAACCAGTAACCAGTTGTGCAACAAACCTGGTATTATTAAATAATTTATGTTGTTCCAATATTTTATCAACTGCCTGCTGTACATCGCCAACCACTAACGGTCCCTTATCACGCAGATATTCAAATTGATCCCTGTTCATGGGCGACCAGCCTCTTTCACGTCCAACCCGGGTCATCAGGGCTTCGTATGACGGGTAAAATTCATCAGCGGCCTGTTTTGAATTTTCAGCTACATAAAACTGTGAACTTATGGCTAATTGCAATTTGCTGGCATCATGCCCGGCCTTTTGTGCGGATTCCCGGTACGTTTCAACAAAGGGCACAAATTGTGCAGGTGCGCTGCCTAAAATAGCAATGATCATTGGTAAATTAAGCTTACCCGCCCTTACTGCCGATGCTGGCGTGCCGCCAACACCTATCCATACCGGAATAGCTTCCTGATAGGGGCGGGGGTAAACCCCGCGATTTGCAATGGGCGCACGGAACTTTCCCTGCCATGAAATTACTTCCTGTTTATTTATCTGTAACAATAGTTCCAGTTTTTCATTAAAGAGTGCATCATAATCGTCCAGATTATACCCAAATAAAGGGAACGATTCAATAAACGAACCACGGCCAGCAATAATTTCAGCGCGTCCGTTTGAAACGAGGTCCACAGTTGCAAAATTTTGAAAGGTACGAACCGGATCGGCAGAGCTTAATACGGTAACAGAACTTGATAATCTTATGTTTTTAGTTATAGTTGCAGCTGCCGCCATCAATATTTCGGGCGCAGAGATCACAAAATCCGGCCGGTGATGCTCGCCAAAAGCAAATACATCCAAGCCAACTTCATCCGCCAGTTTTACCTCTTCCAGCAATTCCTGTACCCGTAAACGTGCGTTTACTGCTTTTCCAGGCAAATTATCGGGATGTAACTCTCCAAAAGTGCTTATACCTAATTCCATATTGTAACTTATTAATGTAAAGTAACTACAAACAATGCTTTTTTGCTCATATTAGTTTAATTTTAGCTGAATATTACTTCACAATGATGTTTATTAATGCTTGTGACCTGTATGATTTTAATTATTGTAGCTGTTAATGGTGTTTTTTGTAACATTTTTAACGTATTATCTAAAAAATTAATAAATTTAGAGGACTAATCTTATTGTTTTGAAAAGAAAAGACTTCCTTTATTTATCCGGTATGGGTTTTGGAGCAGCAATGCTTAGCAAGATCCCTGTAATTGGCTCTCCAATACCACATGACGTGATATTGCCCGGCGTTGATGTAGCTATAAAAAAGAAAATGGCAGATGTTGCTTTAAATGCAGCCCGGTCAAAAGGTGCTACCTATGCTGATGTGCGTATAGCACGTTACCTTAATCAAAATGTCAGCACGCGCGAAAACAGTGTACAAAACGTTTCTAATACCGAATCGTTTGGTGTTGGGATCAGGGTAATTGCTAATGGTAGTTGGGGATTTGCAGCAACTAATGACTTTACAACCGATGCTATTGCCCAGGCAGCAAACCTGGCTGTAATGATAGCCAAAGGAAATTCAAAAATATTGAAGAAACCGGTTGAATTGGCCCCACAAAAAGGATATGGCGAAGTAAGCTGGAAAACACCTATAGAAGTAAACGCTTTTGACGTTCCTATAAAAGATAAAATAGATTTACTGCTTGCCGTAAATGATGGCGCTATGAAAAGTGGTGCCAGTTTTGTTGAATCGGCAGTGTTTACTATAAATGAGCAAAAATATTTTGCTTCAACAGATGGATCATATATTGACCAGGATCTTCATCGTTTATGGCCGGTATTTACCGTTACCAAAATTGATAAAGCATCGGGTAAATATGAAACCCGTAATTCGCTTGGCTCGCCGGTGGGTATGGGGTATGAATATTTAACACCTAAAGAATCCGAAAAAATTCATACTAAAACCGTCTTATATCGTCATCGGTACGATATGATTGAAGATGCTAAACTGGCTGCAGAACAGGCTACTCAAAAGTTGACTGCCAAATCAGTTGATGCAGGTAAATATGATTTAGTACTTGACCCAACCAACTTATATTTAACCATTCATGAATCTGCCGGCCATCCGTCAGAACTGGATAGGGTATTAGGTTATGAGGCTAATTTTGCCGGTACCAGCTTTTTAACACTGGATAAATGGCAATCTGGCAAATTTAACTATGGCAGTAAGCTGGTTAATATTATGGCTGATAAAACACAACCCGGCTCATTAGGTGCTGTAGGGTATGATGATGAAGGCGTAAAATGCGGCAAGTGGGATGTTATAAAAGATGGCGTACTGGTTAATTACCAGGCCATACGCGATCAGGCGCACATCATCGGGTTAAAAGAATCACAAGGCTGCTGTTATGCCGATAGCTGGAACAGTGTACAATTTCAGCGTATGGCCAACATTTCATTACAACCGGGTAAAACACCATTGGTGCCTAATGATCTGATCAAAAATGTGGAGAAAGGTATTTATATTATTGGTGATGGTTCATACTCTATAGATCAGCAACGGTATAATTTCCAGTTTAGCGGTCAGCTATTTTATGAGATTAAAAACGGACAGATTACCGGCATGTTGAAAGATGTTGCCTACCAATCAAATACACAGGAGTTTTGGAACTCATGTACCGCTATTTGTGATGAAACAGACTACCGTTTGGGCGGGACATTCTTTGACGGAAAGGGCCAGCCACAGCAAATAAATTCCGTATCACACGGTTCATCCACTTCCCGCTTTAACGGGGTAAACGTACTTAACACTTCAAGAAAAATCTAATATGTCACTATTAACAAAAGACGAAGCCCAGGCTTTATTAAAAAAAGTACTTGCTTTTTCAAAAGCTGATGAATGCGAGGTTAACCTTGGCGGTTCTGACAGCGGAAACATACGATACGCTATTAGCTCGGTTTCAACCAGTGGCGGTATCAGTCAAAAATCATTGGCAGTTACTTCATCATTTGGTAAACGCTCAGGAACAGCCACTATTAATGAATTTGATGACGAATCGCTTGAAAAAGCGGTACGCAGATCTGAAGAACTGGCAAAACTGGCACCTGAAAATCCTGAACATATGCCTTTGTTGGGCCCGCAGGAATATGCACCATCAAAAACATATGTGGCTGCAACCGCGGCTATAACACCAGAGCAGCGTGCAGATGCTGTAGCCGCAAGCTTGAAAATTGCAGAGGACGAAAAATTAAATGCTGCAGGTTTTTACAATAATAGCACCGGTTTCACAGCTATGATGAACTCTAAGGGTTTATTTGCTTATAATACAGCTACTAATGTAAGTTTTAACGTTACTTTACGTACGGCTGATGGTAAAGGATCAGGCTATGCATCAAAAGGATATAATGATGTAAGCAAGCTTGACGTAGCCGCAGCTACGCGGGTTGCAGCCAAGAAGGCTACAGATTCGGTAACGGCTAAAGCTATCGAGCCCGGTAAGTATACCGTTATATTAGAACCGGCTGCAGGTATTGTGTTGTTAGAAAACATGATGAGGGCATTGGATGCACGTAGTGCCGATGAAGGCCGGAGCTTTTTAAGTAAACCCGGTGGTGCAACCCGTTTTGGTGATAAAATAGTTGACGAACGGGTAAATATTTATTCTGACCCGCAACATCCTGAGTTGCCAACTAATACCTGGGATAACGATGGCCGTCCACAAGAAAAAATTTCATGGATTGAAAAAGGTGTGGTTAAGAATTTATTCTACTCACGCTATTGGGCACAAAAGAAGGGGGTTAAAGCAACGCCGCAGCCCGATGGTGTAATTATGGAGGGTGGCGATGCATCCTTAGAAGATTTAATAAAAGGTACAGAGCGTGGTATATTAGTTACGCGTTTATGGTATATCCGTGCGGTTGACCCTTCAACTTTACTATTTACAGGTTTAACCCGTGATGGTACTTTCTACATTGAGAACGGACAGATCAAGTTTCCGGTAAAAAACTTCAGGTTTAATGAAAGCCCGATAATTATGTTAAATAATTTGGATGCTTTGGGCCGTTCAGAGCGCACAGTAAGTGGTGAATCATCACGGGCAGCAATGATTCCGCCAATGCGGATCCGTGATTTTACGTTTAGCTCGTTATCTGACGCTGTTTAATCATAGCATAAGACTTGCGAAGTTTTTAAAACTTCGCAAGTCTTTCAATTTCAATATAAATTGTATTCCAAAAACTCATTCCTGAATTTTCCATCCGGATCATATTCAGCAACCAGCTTTTTAAAATCAGTTAGCTTTTCATAACGTGATTGTAATACCTGCGGTTGCATGGTAAACAATTTACCCCAATGCGGGCGGGCGTTAAAAGTTGAAAGTTCCTGCTCAATTATGGGCAGCAGTTTTTTTA